>DATFRM010000050.1:0-3356 GCA_035263265.1 Actinomycetes bacterium | reverse complement strand
CGTGCGCGACCGAAACCGGGTGCTCGCCGTACACGACGTCGTCGAAGATCCGCGCCGCGACTCGCAGGGCGCCGGCGTACGCGGGCAGCGCGCGGCCAGCGTCGACCGCGGCCTCGTCTGCGGTCCGGCCAGGGCGTGGATCCAGCCTGCCGTCCTCCTCGAGCTGGCGAACGATCGCGCGGAACCGCTCGCGCACGGCGACCGCCCAGTCTCCGGCTGCGGCAGCCGTGTCCGCCGCCGCTCGGTGCTCGGCTGCCTTGCGCGTCACCTCGCCGAACACGTTCGCGTCCGTGGCGGCCTTCCGGGCGAACGAGCCGACCCCGAACCTGATGATCAGCACGATCACGAGCGCCACGACCGCCAGCAGGATGAGCCCGGCCGGGCCGCCCGGAGCAGAGGTGGCCAGCTCGAACAGCTTGCCCACCCGCTCGAGCAGCCAGCGCATCGCCCGGACCACCAGGGTCGGCTTGGCTTCCTGGTAGATGGGTTTGGCCAGCTCCCGCAATGCGGCTCGACGGGCCTCGTCGCGGCCGATGTCGACCGGTACGTCGGCGCCGATCGCACCGACCAAGCTCAGACTGAGCCGACCGGACATTGCCATCGACGAGTCACCCGCCGGGCGGTGCCGGAGGCGTCGTCGGCCGGGGCGCGATCGCCGCGGTCGGTGCGCTGGGAAGCTCGACCCCGGCTGCTCGGGCCAGCTCGATATCTAGTGCCTCCTTGCGGATCCGCAGGTCGACGTATAGCAGCACCGTGATCGCGGCCGAGAACGGCAGGGTGATCATGGAGCCGAGCACGCCACCGATGGCGCCGATCATGAGCGCGAGCACCGACGGGTTGTACGTTGCGTTCGGATCGCTGAGCGCCGGGAACCCGCCGCTGATGGCCTGGAACGGGGTCTGGATGATCCCGGCCACGAACGTGGTGATGATCCAGGCCAGCAACGTGATCCCCAGCACTCGCCACCACTTGCCCTTGACCAGTTGGCGGGAGCGGCCGAGCGAGCGGAAGACAGGTTGCTTCTCCAGCATCAGCGCCGGAGCCGCGACCGTGAACGAGACGTACAGGTATATGACCACGACCGTGGCGGCGAGGACGCCGATTACCACTAGCGCGTAGCCGGCGCCGGTCGAGGCAAAGGCGAGACCGATTCCGGGGGCGACACCGGCCAGCGCGACCAGCCCGAAGATGATCGGCTGTACCGCGGCGAGCCCGACCAGGCGCAACAACCGCGGCCGGGTGGCCGCCCAGACCTCGCCAAGCGTGGACTGGCGCCCGATGACCTGCCGGCTCACCAGTACGGTCAACATTCCAGTGGCGACCACTCCGGCGAGCCAGGAAGCCAGACCCGCGAGCAGGGTGGCCGAGAAGAGCGGGCTCAGCTCCTGCATGACCTCGCCGAATGACGCGTCCGGCTCGATCGCCGACGCATCAGGCAGAAGTGGGTAGATCGCCAGGACGCTCAGTACCTGGGTCACTAGCGCGACCGCGGCGCCGATGAGCAGTGTGATCGCCGGGTTGCGCCGGATCGAGGAGATCGCGCCGTCGAGCAGTTCGCCGATACCGAGTGGGCGGAGCGGCATGATGCCGGGCTTCACCGGCGGAGGGACCGGCTGCCCCCAGGCCCAGCCCGGTTGCTGGCCCCAACCCTGCTGACCCCAGCCCTGCTGGCCCCATCCGGACTGGCCACTTTGCGGGCCGCCGGGCTGGCTCCAACCGGACTGCCCGCGACCCGGTTGTCCGCCTCCGGGTTGTCCGCCGCCGGGCTGGCTCCAGCCGGGCTGTCCAGCAGTCGGCGAGCCCCACCCGGTCTGCCCGCCCCCGGGACCGGCCGGGGGCGCCCAGGCCGGTGGCGGCTGGTTGGTCGACCATCCCGGTGGGACCGGGGGAGGGCCCGGAGTCGGCGGGGTAGCGGGTTCTGGCTGCCCGCTCGACTCCGGCTCGGGCTCCGAACCGGGCCGGTTGTCACCCGTCATATCGCTCCTAGGTCGGTCACCAAGCTATGATTGATCTTGTATTGGGAGATACCGGGGCCATCCTGTCATGCGGAACCGTGAACGACAGTGACGTACTCTGGTCAGGCCGGTAATGGGTGCGATCCGTCGCTGGTCGCAGCGCGCCCACGGCTGTTTTTCGATCATCAGATACGACAGGGTGCGGGATTTTGGCTGGGTTGGTGCGACGATGAGGTCCATGAAGGGACGTGTGCTTGTCGTCGATGACGACACTGCGCTGGCCGAGATGCTCGGGATCGTCCTGCGCAACGAGGGCTTCGAGCCGGTGTTCTGCGCGGACGGCGACAAGGCTCTGGCCGCATTCCGGGACAGCAAGCCCGATCTGGTTCTGCTCGACCTGATGCTTCCGGGCAAGGACGGCATCGACGTCTGCCGCCAGATCCGCACCGAGTCCGGGGTGCCGATCGTCATGCTGACCGCGAAGAGTGACACGGTGGACATCGTGGTCGGCCTGGAATCCGGCGCCGATGACTACATCGTCAAGCCGTTCAAGCCGAAGGAGCTGGTTGCCCGGGTCCGCGCCCGGCTGCGCCGGCCGCAGGAACCCGCGCCGGAGACGCTGCAGATCGGCGACCTCACCATCGATGTCGCCGGTCACTCGGTGAAGCGTGATGGCCAGGCAATCTCGCTGACCCCGCTCGAGTTCGACCTGCTGGTCGCGCTGGCTCGCAAGCCCTGGCAGGTGTTCACCCGCGAGGTCCTGCTCGAGCAGGTCTGGGGATACCGGCACGCGGCCGACACCCGACTGGTCAACGTGCACGTACAGCGGCTGCGGTCCAAGATCGAGAAGGATCCGGAACGGCCGGAGATCGTCGTGACTGTTCGTGGCGTCGGCTACAAGGCAGGGCCGGCCTGATCCGCGGGTTTCCGCGCATCAGTGCTGGACGGCGAGGCAACTTCGCATGACCGCTACCTCCGGAACCCAACCGCCGACCGCAGCGCCTGCGGTCGCGGCATCTGGGCTGGCCGCAGCGTTGTCGGCGACCCGAGCCCGAATCGCCGAGCTGTCCCGCCAGGTCCTGTTCGCCTGGCGCCGGTCGATCCAGCTACGGGTAGTGGGCTCGACGTTGCTGCTCAGCCTGGTCGTGCTCATCCTGCTCGGTCAGCTGCTGGTCGGTCAGATCAGGGACGGTCTCCTCGAGGCCAAGACCGATATCTCCGTGGCCGAGGCGCGTACCGGCTTGCAGGCCGCCTCGCAGCGGCTGGCCGAGAGTGGGCCGGTCAGCCAGCCGGCCGACCCCGCGCTGCTCACCGATCTCACCGACGAGGCCGAGCGCCGTGGCAACTCCAACCAGTACGACGTCGTGCTGTTCGAGACCACGAGCGGTTCGGCCGGCCAGC
>DATFRM010000049.1:0-6552 GCA_035263265.1 Actinomycetes bacterium | reverse complement strand
GTTTCCATCGGAAGGACGGCCCATACCGTCGTCTCAGTGCCCGAGCTCCGGACTCCCCAGTCGGAAGTCAACGTGGTCACGATGCCGAGCCCGCGCCCGCCCAGCGACGAAATGGACGGCTGGGCCGGGTACGGCCGGGTTGCCCCGCCACCGTCGGTCACCTCGATCTCGACCGCGCCCGCCCGGACATCCCAGGAGACCCGGATCTTGCCCGAACCGCCGAGCGGGCGGGCGTGCCGCAGTGCATTGCTGAGGATCTCCGACAGGACGAGCGCGGCATCGTGGACGACGTCCCGCGGAACCCCGCGCTTGTCGAGGTCCGTGGCGATCCGGCGGCGGGCCGATTTGACGCTCGCCGAGGTGTGCGGAAAGAGGACCGTGGCAGTCGTCGCGGCCCGCCTGGTCGCGGCCATAGCCACCGTGTCCTCCTGTGCCAGCATCCAATTCCTCGTCGCGGTGCGGATTTCCTTGCCTCATGGGGCATGCCCACCTAATCCGTCCTGAAAACGACCCTCATCGTGGGATATATGTCACGACTTGGTAGCCAAATCCGCAGGTTAGGCGGTTTCTTACACGTAGCGTGGGCCAGCGCGGACACTGCGTAACATCGGTGCGCCACCCGGTCTCCGGCGAGTCGATTCCACCCCGCGTATGGGTCGGCTAGCGGGTTAGTTCGCTGATCCTGAGCCGAGCGCGCGCCGGCCGATCTGTGATGATCGCTTCAACCCCCAGTTCAGCGCATAGGTCGATGTCGGAACGGCGATTCACGGTCCAGACGTGCACCGAGTGACCGTTGGCGTGGACTCGCTCCACGTAGTGCGGATGCGCCTGCAAGATCTCGATGGACGGTCCTGCCGTAGCCACACCGGCTGGCAGCGAACCGTCCCTGAACCGCACCGGCACCCGCTGCATCAGCAGCACCGTGCGCACGCTCGGCGCCAGCTGTCGCATCCGGCGCAGGCTCAGCTGCGAAAAGCTCATGACCTTGATCGGCGTCTGGGTGCCCAGGCGCGGATGGGCAAGCCCGAACCGGTCCAGAGTCTGCACCAGCCGCCGCTCGACCAGGCCCGCGTACCGGGTCGGGTGCTTGGTTTCGATGAGCAGTTCGGGCTTGCGGTCGGCGTCCGCCACCAGTTCGAGCAGCCGGTCAAGGGTGAGCACGGAGGCCCGGTCGAGGTCAGGCTCCTCGGGATCCTCGAAGTCGGCCCAGGTGTCCTTCCACGAGCCGAAGTCAAGCTGCCGAAGGTCGGCAAGCTCGAGCGCGGACACCACTCCCCGCCCGCTCGACGTCCGGTCAACTTTGCGATCATGTACGCAAACCAGCACGCCGTCCGCGGTCAGCCGGACATCGCACTCCAGGCCGTCGGCGCCATCCTCTAGCGCTTGCTTGTAGGCGGCCAGGGTGTGCTCGGCTACCGCCTCGGACGCCCCACGATGGGCGATCACCCGCATCGACTGCGGCCTCCCCCAGCTCGTCCTGCCATCACTTTGTGCTTTACCGCATTCGGGCTGATGAATCGCGGTGCGTCATTTGTTCACCGCATTCACATTTTCCGCTCCCACCCCGTTGTATTGGTCGTGATGCTTCCGCCTTTCTACGAACTCGTCGACGCGTACTGGCGGGACGTGGCCCGGCTGTGCCTGGCCATGGCCGGCCCGGACGACGGCGAGGACGCGGCCCAGCGAGCGTGGCTCAATGCGCTGCGGGCGTACCCGTCGCTAAAGCACGGCCGCAACCTCAAGGGCTGGCTGCTCACGGTAGCGGCCAGGGCGGCCATCGACGGCCACCGCGACCGGGCCCGTCGCCCGGTGCCGATGGCCGATCCGCCGGAACGGACCAGTTCCGGGCTGGGCGAGCCGGGCGTGCTGCCAGGCGACGGGATCTGGGCATTGGTCGCCGAGCTGCCAGAGCGGGAACGGGTAGCGGTCGGCCTGCGCTACGCGCTGGACCAACCGCACGCCGAGATCGCCGCAACCATCGGCGTGTCCGAGGCGATGAGCCGCCGCCTGGTGAGCGATGGCCTGGCCAAGCTCCGCATCGCGCTACGCGAAACCGAGGAGAAGGATAAAGATGACTGATCGCAAGCCGATGCCGGCCTTGATCGATGACGATGTAGACCAGGTTGATGCTGATCTGGTGGTGCGGCTGCGCCTACTGGACGACACCAGGCCCGGCGCCGGGGCCGAGACGCCGCCCGACCTGAGCGAGCTGGCCAGCCGGGCTGGCCTACTCGACGTGGCCATCGACGCCGTGGACACCCCGGTGGGCCGGTTGGTACTGGCCGCCACCGAGGCCGGCGTGATCAGCTGCTCGTATCGCGATCAGGACGAGGTCGCCTCCCGGTTGGCCACCGCGGTCTCGCCGCGGGTACTGCGCGCACCGGCGCGGCTGGACCCAGTCCGGCGCGAGCTGGACGAGTATTTCGCCGGCCGGCTGACCAGGTTCACCGCACCGGTGGACCTGCGGCTGGCGAGCGAATTCAGCCGGCGGGTGCTGACCGCGCTCGGCGGGATCGGATACGGCACCACTACCACCTACGGTGCGCTGGCCAGCCGCCTCGGCCGACCGTCCGCGGCCCGTGCGGTCGGCCACGCGCTCGGCGCGAACCCGGTTTGCGTGATCGTCCCGTGCCATCGGGTTGTTGGTGCCGACGGCCGGCTGACCGGGTACGCCGGCGGGGTCGAGGCCAAGCAACTGCTGCTGAGCCTGGAGGGGCGCCAAGTCAGCTAACCGGTCGGATCGAGGTGGCCCGAACCAGCGGTGCGAGTTCACGCGGGGGCGGGCCACTTCGGCGTGCTACGGGTCGGCCGGCGTCAGATCACCTCGGCGTGCTACGGGTCGGTCGGGGTCAGATCACCTCGGCGTGCTACGGGTCGGCCGGGTCAGACCACCTCGGCCGGCTCCTGCTCCTGGTCGGGCTGGCTCTCCGGGCCTGTGCGCCGGTCCAGGCCGCCGACCACCAACGTGAGCACGGCGGCGGTCAGGAACGAGGCCGCCGAGGCGCCGATCCAGGCGGGCGGGGTGAAGTTGATCGCATCCCGGATCTTGGCGACCAGTCCGTCCACGCCCGCCACCGTGCTCGGGTTGAACAGCTGGTACACCACGAATCCGGCCAACCAGGGCACGAGCAGCCCCCAGCGCATCCGACTACCCGGGCCGAGCTCCCAGCGGCGCCGGCTGACCACGAAGTAATCGGTGATCACAACCGCGAACAGTGGAACGAAGAACGCTCCGATGAGATAGAGGAAGTTCTGGTACGCGGCCAGGTCGATCACGAACGCGAGGCCGGTGGCGACCGCGCCGATCACTACCGCGAGCAGCCGCCGATCGATCTTGGCCAGCATGTTCTGGGTGGACATCGTGGTGGAGTAGATGTTCGCGAACGCCTCGTCGACCTCGTCCACCAGCAGGATCACCAGCGCCACCGCACCGGCCGGCAGCGCCAGCAGGGCGCCGGTCGGATCGATGCTGAAGCCGCGGATCGCGAAGAACGCGAACAGCCCGAGCCCGACGAACGCGACAGCGGCGACGCCGTAGCCGAGCGCGGCGCCGGCGAACGCTGCCCGGCCCGAAGTGGAGTGGCGGCTGTAGTCGCCGGCCAGCGGGGCGAACGAGATCACGATCGCGATCACCGCGTCGACCGAGAGCCAGAATCCGTGCCACGAGCCATCTCCCGTCCCGACCAGCGGCTGCCGCAGCACCTGCCAGTAGAGGTAGATCGACGCCGCGATCACCACCCAGACCGCGTACTTTCGCAGCGTGCGGACCGAGCCGAGTGGGCGCACCGCCATCGTGGTCGCGAACAGTCCGGCCAGCACGATGTACAGCGGTTTGAGCGACTCGGACGTAACGGCCGTCGCCGCGGTAGCGATAACCACGATCTCGACGGTGGCCCAGCCGATGTTCTGCAGGATGTTCAGCGTGGCGGGCAGGTAGGAGCCGCGTCGACCGAACAGACCGCGCATATTGGCCATCGCGGGCGCGCCGGTGTGCGCGGCCGGCACAGCGGCCGCGCCCAGCACCAGCCCGCCGAGGATCACCCCGACGATCAGCGCTGTCCACGCTGCGAGCAGCGTCAGCTCACCGCCCGGAGTGCTGATTACGTAGACCGCGGTAATCGGGCCGAACAGGCTGATACCGAGGTTTCCCCAGAGCGCGAGCTGGTCCCGGAACGTCAGTGGCCTGGGTGGAGCGAAGTCCAGCACGAGTGGCGCTTCAACCCCGGACGGATGGGTTGCACGTTCGACAGTCGCCGTCATGGCGAACTCCCTACGCCGGCATTACCCGGTCAGGTTCAGGCGGTCGGCGGCGCCTCAGCCGCCCTCTCAGCCCGGTGGCCCGAGCTCCCGCGATATGGATCTTTCGATGCGTTGTCAGGATAACCGGGACCGCCGATCTCAAACGAGGCAGCGGACCCCAGCCTCTCGGGTTCTCTACGGCTATCTAGGTTCAGTACTAGAGGGCCGTAGAGAACCCGAGAGGTCGGCCCTAGGCCGACCTCGCTGCTTGACCCGATATCGATCCGTCGGCGCCTGTCCCTCGGCGGCGGACGACCCGATCTCCCCTCGTCACCGGCTCGCCCGTTTCTTGATCTGCCGCAGGCCACTCACCGGCCGGCGCATTACTGGCCGCCCAATCCTGCAGCCGAGCGAGCAGCACGGCCTCGAAGCGGGCGATCTCTCGCCACATCGCGGTGTGGTTGCCCGATTCGAACACCGCCGGGTCGAGACCGTCATCGGCTAGCCAGTCGACAACGTCTGGCATCTCTCACCTCCGACTCGAACAGATGTTCGAAACTGTATAGGCGACCACCGACAGAGCGCGAGTGGCTTCCTGACATCCGCACGGATCAAAACCGGATCCGGTTCGTGATCGGCAGGCCTTGACCCAACTTTTCCCGATCCAGACGCCGCGCGTTCGACCGCAGGCCATGGATCAAATCGGCTGGCTGCGCAGGAAGTGCCCGAAATGGGGCACGGTGAATGCGATCGAGCCGCGCTCCGCCGCGTACACCAGTCCCTTCTTAATAAGGCTGTCCCGCGCGGGCGACAGCGAGGACGGCCGCCGGCCCAGCGCGTCGGCGACCTGCGCGGTCGACACCGGGCCGTCACCGAGGCCGGCCATCGCCCGCATGTACTCACGCTCGGCCGGCGTAGCCCGCTCGTACCTGGATCCGAAGAATCCGACCGCAAGCTCCGCTTCGGCCTGCGGCGCGGCCATCTTCACATCCTGCGCGCCGATCGGGTTGGCCGTGGCCATGTCCCAGGTGACCTTGCCGTACGCCTGGACGAAGTAGGGATAGCCGCCGGCTGCGGCGTACAGCTCGTCCAGCGCCATGCGTTCGAACATGACGCCCTCTCGAGCGGCCGGTGCGGTCAGTGCCAGGTCGGCCGCGCTGCGATCGAGCCGGTCGATCCGCAGGTAGTGGAACAGCCGCTCGGAGTAGCTCTTGCTCGAGGACAGCAGCGAAGGCAGGTGCGGCAGCCCGGCCCCGACCACGATCAACGGCAGGCCCATTTGCGCAAGTTCGTGACAGGCCGCGCAGAGCGCGGATACATCGGCCGGTGACAGGTCCTGCATCTCGTCGACGAACAGGGCCAGCCCGACTCCTAGATCCGCGGCGACCTGAGCGGCGTCCACGAATAGCTCGGTGAGATCGATCTCGATATCGCCGCTGTCGGCGCGACCCCGGCTGGGGGGTACATCGATCGCCGGCTGCCAGCGCTGGGCGCCCTTCGGTCCGCCGGTGTCCCGCTGGCCGAACGCCTTGAGTACCCCGAGGAACGCGTCGACGTGGGCCGGATCCCGGTGCCGCGGAGCCAGCTCGCGCACCGCCATGTGCACCGCCGCCGCGACCGGCCGCCGGATGGACTGGTCCGGCCTGGCCTCGATTTTCCCGGTACCCCACAGCCTCGCCATCGCCTGCGACCGCATCGAGTTGAGCAGCACCGTCTTGCCGACGCCGCGCAGTCCGGTGAGCACCAGGGAGCGCTCGGGCCGTGACCGGGCGACCCGCTCCAGCAGGATGTCGAACTGGGCAAGCTCGCGGTCCCGGCCCGCTAATTCGGGCGGGCGCTGGCCGGCGCCGGGAGCGTACGGATTCCGGATCGGGTCCACGATCGTCGACTGTATGGCCTTGTATTGGCCGTTCCGTAGATTGGCGTAGAAACCGCTATCCGCGTGTCGGCCCTCTCCCAAATCTGCGCCGAACTGCCGCCGACGCCGATGCTCCCGTTAAGTCGATCATGGCCCAAGCTGCGCTTGGATATATCCGGCTAGAGCCGCCCACCGGCTACGTCATGATCGATCTAACGGGAGCATCGTGCTCCGGCGCTCGCTAGAAGTCCGCTTTGTCTTGGCGCTGCGGTAGAAACGCGGTCAGGTGGCTGGCACCTGGTCAGGCTCGGGCGTCCGGGTCGGGCGCAGCCGCGCGGGCAGCACCCGAGCGGGCAGCCGGAGCCGCTGCTCGGCGACCGCGATCCCGAGCACCACGATCGCGCCGCCCACGAAGTGGTACCAGGCCACGTGCTCGCCCAGGATCAATACGCCAA
>DATFRM010000048.1:0-8370 GCA_035263265.1 Actinomycetes bacterium | reverse complement strand
CATCAGCTGGTAGCTCTGGCCGGACTGGTAGTACGCCTCGGGGTTGAGCCAGGTGTCCACCCGCAACGCGACGTGGCTGAACAGGTGGTAGGCCATGAACGCGCCGGATGCGAACAGCACGACGCCGAACAGCAGCCACGACAGCCGCTCGGTCGCGATGTATAGCAGCACCACGAACACGCCGAAGAACAGCAGCGAGGTGCCGAGATCTTTCTCCCTGATCAGGATCAGCAAGCTGGCGCCCCAGGCGACCAGGATCGGCCCGAGGTCCCGGCCGCGCGGGAGGTCGAGGCCGAGCACCTGCCGGCTCGCCAAGGCCAGCACATCCCGCTTCGCGACCAGATATCCGGCGAACGAGATGATCAGCAGCAGCTTGGCGAACTCACCCGGCTGGATCGAGAACCCGGCCACCCTGATCCAGATCCGGGCTCCGTTGATGGTCGGGCTGTACGCCGCCGGCAGGATGGCCGGCAGGGCGAGCAGCAAAATGCCGACGAACATCGCGGTGTAGGTGTATCGGCTCAGCGTCCGGTGGTCCCTGACCAGGACGAGCACCGCACAGAACAGGCCGATACCCAGCGCGGTCCAGGCCAGCTGCTGACCTGGATCCCCGGGCTGGGACGGTTGGGCCAGGTCGATCCGGTAGATCATCACCAGGCCGAGCCCGTTCAGCAGCGCGGCGGCGGGCAGCATCAGCGGATCCGCGTATGGCGCGAATGCGCGCACGACGCCGTGGGCGATCAGGACCAGTCCGCATAGGCCCGCCCCGTACCCGGCCAGACTGGCGGGCAGGTGGCCGGTCTGGACGTAACCCACCGACGCATAGGCCGCCAACGAGACCAGCACAGCGAAGACCAGCAGGACGGCCTCGGTGGTACGCCTGGTCGGTGATGCCGATGCGAGTGCGGTCACCGCCGGGTCACCCTGGCTGCTCGCCGCACTCGGCGCGAACGGCGTTGCTCTGGGTCGGGCTCGGCGTGGCGGACGGTGTCGGGCTCGCGGCCCGGGTCCCGGACGGCGAGCCGCTGGAAGTCGGTCGTTGTGGGGAGTGGGTGCCGCTGGCGCCGGAGCTCGGACGGGTCGGCTGGCTGGTCGGTCCGCTGCTCGGTTGCCCCTGGTGCTGCCGTACCTGCTGGCAGGCGAGGGCCTTGTCGGCCAGCTGGGCCACGATCGATCGGGCGTGCTGGAGATTGTCCGCGGGGATGTCAGCGGCTACCTGCGCGCGGTCGAACGTGGGTAGGTCGGTGAGGACGATCTGCTCGCTCTCATACACGCTGGACAGGTCGACCCCGAGCACACTGTCCGACAGCCCACGGTAGATCGCGACCTGCCCGTCGTCGTCGCCCACGTAGTACTGATGCTGGGTCCATCGGTAGCCGAAGTAACTGCCGGCGAGCAGGGCTACGAGAACCACGGCGAGCATGGCGCCGCGCCAAAGCCAGCGGCGCCGACGGGTGGGCGGTCCGCCCGCATGGCGATCGTCGCCGTCCGAATCGGGGTCGTCCGGCGCCGAGCCGCGCCCAGCCGCGGCCAGTCTGGTCAGGGTGCGCTTGTTCCGCTTGCGGTCTCCGCGCTCGGCGGCCGCGCCGACCACCTGGACCTCGGTGCCGGCGGCACCGTTCTCGGACAGCTCGCCGACGATGCAGGTGATGTTGTCCGGTCCGCCGGCCCGCAGGGCGAGATCGACAAGCGTCTCGACGGCGTGGTCCACCGAGCCGTCGCCGAGGGTCCGCTCGATCGTCTCGTCGCTGACCACGCCGGACAGACCGTCGCTGCAGACCAGGTAGCGGTCGCCGGCGCGCACCTCACGGACGGAGAGATCGAGCTCGACCTTCCCGCGACCGTCCAGGGCTCGGATGATCAGCGATCGGTGCGGGTGGTGCTCGGCCTGCTCGGCGGTGATTCGCCCCTCGTCCAGTAGCGACTGGACGAATGTGTGGTCGTGCGTGAGCTGGGTCAGCTTGCCGTCGCGGAGCATGTACGCCCGGGAGTCACCGATATGCACCAGGCCGAGCCGGGTGCCGGTCCAGTACAGGGCGGTGAGCGTGGTGCCCATCCCGTCCAGCTTCGGGTCCTTCTCGATCATTTCACGGAGCCGGTTGTTGGCGACCGAGACGGCCTGATCGAGCGTCTCCAGCAGTGTCGCGCTGTCCAGCTCTGCGTCGAGCGGAATGATCGCGTTGATGATCGTGGAGCTGGCCACCTCGCCCGCCGCCTGACCACCCATACCGTCGGCGATCGCAAGCAGGCGCGGGCCGGCGTATCCGGAGTCTTCGTTCTCGTCGCGCAGCAGGCCGACGTCCGAACGGGCGGCGTAGCGCAGGACAAGCGTCATCCGCCTGCCTACTTCCTCAGCTCGAGGACGGTCTTACCGATCCGGATCGGGATCCCGATCGCGATCGGTGTCGGCCCGTCGATCTTCCGGCGGTCCACGTATGTGCCGTTCGTGGAGCCCATGTCCTCGACGGACCATTGCCCGTCCAACCCGGGGACCAGGCGGGCGTGCTGGCCGGAGGCGTAGTCGTCATCGAGGACGATCGTGGACCCCTGGGCCCGGCCGATCGTCACCGGATTCGAGCCGAGCGGCACCGACGTACCGGATTGCCCGCCTGCGGTCACAACCACCTTGCTGGGGACTCCCTTCTTGGCCTTGGCCGGCTTGGGCGGCCGGATCGGCTTAGCCGCCCCGACCGGACGCGCCGTCTTCCCCCGTGGTTGTGGCGCGGGCCGCCGTTGGCTCGCGCGAGCACCGAAGATATCGGACCGCATGACCGATACCGCTGTCAGGACGAACAGCCACAAGAGGGCCAGAAAGCCCAGCCGGATCAGAGTAAGGGTCAGCTCAGACATATGGTGCGGCACACCTTAGTGTCAGTTCGGGTTGCGCCGGTAGATCATCACCGAGTTTCCCAGCACGATCTCGTCCCCGTCCTCGAGGGCGGATTGGCTCACCAGCTGGCCGTTCACGATCGTGCCGTTGGTCGAGCCGAGATCGGTAATCGTGGTGGTGAAGCCGGCGCGGATCTCGGCATGCCGCCGGGACACACCCGGGTCGTCGATGCGCAGATCGACGCCCTCGGAACCGCGCCCGATCACCGTGACCGCCTTGCTCATCGGGTGCCGCCGTCCGTTGATCTCCAGCCACGCGTTCGCCTGGGTGCGCTGCGGCTCGTCCATCGGTATCACGCCGGCCACCACTCGGCTGCGCACCCGGAACATCCCGGTCTCGAGCTCGTCGGCGCGGCTGAACTTGACCGTGACTGGTCCGACGAACTGGTAGCGCTGTTCCGCGGCGTGCTCGTGCACGACTCCGGCGAATTCGCGGGCCAGGGCCTCCTCATACTGGGCGAGCCGGTCATGGTCGTGCGGCCCGAGTTCGATGACGAAGTCGTTGGGGACCATGGTGCGGCCTCGGCTGACAATTGCGGCCCGGTCGTCACATTCGCGCTGGAGTGCGCTAGCGATCTCTACCGGTTGGACCTCGGCCTTGAACGCGCGGGCGAACGCACCGCTGACCAACCCTTCGAGCCGCCTTTCGAAGCGGTCTAGTACGCCCACGGTCACCTCCCCACCTACGGGCATATGCGCAGTACTGAACGATCGTAGCCACGTCCGACCCTCACCCCCGACCCAAGGACCTCCGTCTCTTGTTGGACGAACGATCGGTCGTGCGGCGTTGCTCCGGCGTTGCTCCGGTGTTGCCGGGACTCGGCTCGATCGTCGGTTCGGCAGAGTGGATCAAGCGAGTCGAGGGCCGGCAAAGTGCCGCTGAGCACGTGTTACCCTGGTCCGGCTCGCGCGAGTGGCGGAATAGGCAGACGCGCAGGATTCAGGTTCCTGTGTCCGCAAGGACGTGGGGGTTCAACTCCCCCCTCGCGCACCCCCGATTCACATCCGGTGGCGAGGCGAGCGCGATGCTGTTCCGGCGCACCGATCTCGATCGGATCGCCGACGGCTCGGTGACATTGGCGTTTCGCCGCTGGGACCGCCCGCACGCGAAGCCGGGCAGCCGGCAGCGTACCGCGGTGGGAGTACTGGCCATCGGCGCCGTGGACCCGGTGACGGTTGCCGACCTGTCCGAGGAGACCGCCCGCCGCGCTGGATACGCCTCGCTAGCCGAATTGGTGCGCGACCTCGACCGATACCGAGGTGCCCAGCTGTACCGGATCGAGATCAGGCTGGCCGGCGAAGATCCGCGGATTGCGCTGCGTTCACAGGCCGAGCTCGGACCGGAGGAGCTGGCAGGGCTGCGGGCCCGGCTGGCCCGGATGGACGCGCTCAGCAGCCACGGACCGTGGACCTGGGCGACGTTGCGGTTGATCGCGCAGCAGCCGGCAGTCCGGGCCGGCGATCTGGCAAGCAGTCTGGGCCGGGACCGGCTGCCGTTCAAGGCGGACGTGCGCAAGCTGAAGGAGCTCGGGCTGACCGAGAGCCTGGCTGTCGGTTACCGGCTCTCCCCGCGCGGCCAAGCGCTCCTGGCCTCCGCGGCTAGCGCTTGACTCTCACGTAACGTAAGGCTGGAGAGTGGTTCACGTACGGAAGGTGAACCGTGAGCTATCCCGTGGGCAAGGTCGCCGAGCTCGCCGGAGTGACGGTGCGCACACTGCACCACTACGACGAGATCGGGCTGCTGTCGCCCAGTGAGCGTTCCGTGTCCGGCTATCGCCGTTACGAGGACGCGGATCTGGAGCGGCTCGAGCAGATCCTGTACTACCGGGAACTCGGGTTCGCCCTGGAAGAGATCGCCGGCATCATCGACGACCCGCGATCCGACGCCGCGGCGCACCTGCGCCGCCAGCACGAGCTGCTGACCACGCGGATCAAGAAACTCGAGCAGATGCGCACCGCGATCGAGTTCGCGATGGAGGCCAGGACAGTGGGGATCCAATTGACCCCGGAGGAGCGCTTCGAGGTCTTCGGTGACTTCGACCCGGACGACTACGCGGCGGAGGCGGAACAGCGCTGGGGCAGTACCGATGCATACGCGGAGTCGGCCGGGCGGACGAGTAGGTACACCAAGGCGGATTGGGCGCGCTTCAAGGCCCAGAGCGAGGACTGGAGTCGGCGCGTCGCTGCGGCGATGGACGCCGGTCTGGCGGCGGAGAGTGCGACGGTCATGGAGTTGGCCGAGGAGCATCGCCGGCAGATCAGCGAGTGGTTCTACGAATGCACGTACGAGATCCACACCGGGCTGGCCGACATGTACCTGGCCGACGATCGGTTCACCCAGCACTACGAGAGGATCAAGTCGGGGATGGCGCAGTACCTGCACGATGCCATCCACGCCAACGCAGTGACCAAGGCTTGATCGGCGGTTCGACCATCCATCGCAAGACTCTGGGGCGGTAGCGCGCCCTGATCGAACGGCGGAAGGGGTCCGCATGGCAGCTGCTGGACCGCTGGCGGGCATCCGGGTCCTCGAGCTGGCCGGGCTGGGTCCGGCCCCGTTCGCCGGCATGCTGCTGGCCGATCTGGGCGCTGAGGTGGTCCGAGTGGACCGGCCCGACACCGGGCCGCTGCGTGTCGGCGACCCGCGCTTCGACCTGCTCGGCCGCGGCAAGCGCGCGATCGTGGTTGACCTCAAGCACGAAACCGGCGCGGCGACCGTGCTCTCACTGGTCGGCCGGGCCGATGCCGTGCTCGAGGGGTTCCGTCCCGGTGTCGCGGAGCGGCTGGGCGTCGGTCCAGCGCAGTGCCTGACCCGTAACCCGGGGCTGGTATATGGCCGGATGACCGGCTGGGGACAGTCCGGCCCGCTCGCCGCTTCCGCCGGCCACGATCTGAGCTACCTGGCCGCTACCGGCGTGCTGCACGCGATCGGGTCCGCCGGCGGTCCGCCGCAGATCCCGCTCAACCTGCTCGGCGACTTCGGCGGCGGCGCGCTGTACCTGGTGGTCGGCGTGCTGGCCGCCATGCAGCACGCCAGCCGTACCGGTCAGGGTCAGGTGGTGGACGCCGCCATCGTGGACGGGGTCGCCCACCTGGCCACCCAGGTGGGCGGACTGCTGGCCGCCGGGATCTGGCGGGACACCAGAGGAGTCAACCTGCTCGACGGCGGAGCGCCGTTCTACTCGGTGTACGAGACCGCGGACGGCCGCTATCTCGCGGTTGCCGCTCTCGAGCCGCAGTTCTACGAGCAGTTCGTGGCGGGGCTCGGGATCGCCGGCGAGCTCCCGGCGCAATACGACCCGGCCGGCTGGCCGCGGCTGCGGGAGTCGTTCGCCGCCGCGATCCGTAGTCGGCCGTTGCGCGAGTGGACGGCCATCTTCGCCGGGACCGACGCGTGCGTCAGCCCGGTGCTCAGCCTGGCCGAGGCTCGCGCGCATCCGCAGCTGGCGGGGCGGGAGACGTTCGTCATGGTGGCCGGGGTGGCCCAGCCGGCGCCGGCGCCGCGGTTCTCCGGCACCCCGGCCGCCGTTCCCGGACCACCGCCGGCAGCACCTGAGGCCATCGATGCGGTGTTCGCGGACTGGGGTGTCGAGAGACAGTAGTAGTCATGGCGAGCGATGCGTTTGTCTACGAGGCGATCCGGACCCCTCGCGGGCGCGGCCGTAGATCCGGAGCGCTGGCCGGGGTGAAGCCGGTCCATCTGGTGACCGGGCTGATCGACGAGCTGCGTTGCCGCTATCCGGGCCTCGACCCGGCTGCAATCGACGATCTCGTCTTGGGCGTGGTCACCGCGGCGGGCGATCAGGGTTTGGACATCGCCAAGACGATCGCGCTTGCGGCCGGGCTACCCGATTCGGTGTCCGGGGTGCAGCTCAATCGGTTCTGCGCATCCGGGCTGGAAGCGGTGAACACGGCCGCGGCCCGGGTGCGGGCGGGCTGGGCCGAGCTGGTGCTGGCCGGCGGCGTCGAGTCGATGTCCAGGGTGCCGATGGGTAGCGACGGCGGCGCCTGGGTGTTCGATCCAGAGATCAGCGCCGCGGTGCGGTTCGTGCCGCAGGGGGTCAGCGCGGATCTGCTCGCCACGCTCGAGCGGCTCGGCCGAGAGGACCTCGATCAGTTCGCGCTCGGCTCGCATGTCAAGGCGGCCAAGGCCTGGGCCGACGGCCGATTTGCCCAATCCGTGGTCCCGGTCGTCGGTGCGTCCGGAGCCGTGCTCCTCGATCATGACCAGCACGTGAGAACGGACGCGCGCCTGGACCGGCTGGCCGCGCTACCGGCGGCGTTCGCCGAGTTCGGGTTGCAATTCGACCAGGTAGCGCTTGGCCGCTACCCGGAGCCCGCTCGCATCGAGCACCTGCACACCGCCGGCAGCTCGTCCGGGATCGTGGACGGCGCGGCCCTCGTCCTGGTCGGTTCCGAGCAGGCCGGTGCGCGGGCCGGCCTGCGACCGCGCGCCCGGATTGTCGCGGCTGCGCTGGATGGCGTGGACGCCGCGCTCATGCTCACCGGGCCTGCGGGTGCTACCCGTAAGGCGCTGCGCCTTGCAGGCCTAACCATCGACGAGATCGATCTCGTAGAGATCAACGAGGCGTTCGCCGCGGTCCCGTTGTGGTACCAGCGAGAGCTCGGCATCCCGCCGGATAAGGTCAACGTGAACGGCGGCGCCATCGCGATGGGCCACCCGCTCGGCGCGACCGGGGCGATGCTGCTCGGCACGGTTCTCGACGAGCTGGAGCGGCGGGACCTGCGCTACGGACTGGTGACCCTGTGCGCGGGCGGCGGGATGGGCATCGCCACCATCCTGGAGCGCTGCTAGCCCTAGCTGGCGGCCGGGCAGTCGAGGTCGGCGTCGGCGGAGTCGGCGCGCAGATGCTTGCTCAGCTTGACCATCGCCGAGCCCACCGCGGTGAACTCGGCACCGGTCAGCACGTCGACGAGGTTGTCGCGGACGCTGCGTACGTGGTCCGGCGCGGCCTCCTGGAGCCGCTGCTGGCCGAGCTCGGTGAGCTCGGCGAACCAGCCGCGCTTGTCAGTCGGACAGTTCACCCGCCGGACTAAACCGGTCCGTTCCAGTCGGGTCACCGCATGCGAGAGCCGGCTCTTGGACGAGTGAGTGTGCTCGGCCAGCGTGGTCATCCGCAGTCGCCGGCCGGGCGCCTCGGCGAGCCTGGCCAGGACCTCGTAGTCCGCGAGCGAGAGGTTGTGCGATTCCTGCAAATCCCGGTTTACCCGATCGAACAAGCGCGCGGTTACTTCCAGATAGGCGCGCCAGTGCCGCTGCTCCTGATCGCTGAGCCACCGCACTCCGGACACGCTGCAAGTCTGACACGCAGGGTCGTCTCTGGGCACACTTGGCTTTGTGCCTGAACTGCCCGAAGTTGCTGCTCTCGCCGATTTCCTGACCGCGCGCGCGGTTGGCCACGCGATCGCACGCGTAGACGTGGCCGCGATCAGCGTGCTCAAGACCTACGATCCTCCGCT
>DATFRM010000047.1:0-4650 GCA_035263265.1 Actinomycetes bacterium | reverse complement strand
CCACTCGGTCAGGTGCAGTACCAGGTGTGCGCCCTGGCAGGCCTCCAACGCGCTGTCCTGGTAGGTCAGCGTCGGATACGCCTTGCGCGCGTTGTCCATCGCCTTCGGGTCGTACACGTTCACGTCCCCGCCCTGCAGCTGGATCTGCGCGGCCACGTTGAGGGCGGGCGAGTCCCGGATGTCGTCCGAATCCGGCTTGAACGCGGCGCCCAGCACCGCGATCTGCCGCCCGAGGAATGAGCCGCCGCACTGCTCCCGAGCCAGTTCGATGACCCGGCCGCGACGCCCCATGTTGATCGCGTCGACCTCACGGAGGAACGTCAGCGCCTGATCCGCACCTAGCTCGCCGGCTCTGGCCATGAATGCCCTGATGTCTTTGGGCAGGCAGCCGCCGCCGAACCCGAGCCCGGCGCTGAGGAACTTCCCACCGATCCGGTCGTCGTAGGACAGCGCCTTGGCGAGCAGCGTCACGTCCGCACCGGACGCGTCGCAGACCTCGGACATCGCGTTGATGAATGAGATCTTGGTAGCCAGGAATGCGTTGGCCGACGCCTTGACCAGCTCGGAGGTGGGCAGATCGGTCACCACCACCGGTACGCCCGCGTCGAGCAGCGGCGCGTAGACAGCCCGCAGCACCCGCTCGGACTGCTCCGAGGTCACCCCGAACACCAGGCGGTTCGGGCGCAGCGTGTCCTCGACCGCGAACCCCTCGCGGAGGAACTCGGGGTTCCAGGCCAACTCGGCGTCCGCTCCGGCCGGAGCAAGCGCGGCTAGCCGCTCGGCGATCCGGGCGGCGGTGCCGACCGGGACGGTGGACTTGCCGACCACCAGGCACGGCCGGGTCAGGTGCGGCGCGAGCATCTCGATCGAGGAGTCCACGTAGCGCATGTCGGCCGCGAACTCGCCCTTTCGCTGCGGCGTGCCGACGCAGATGAAGTGGACGTCGCCGAACTCGCCGGCCTCCGCGTAGTCGGTGGTGAACCGCAGCGCCCCGCTGGCCACGTGCTTGGCGAGCAGTTCCTCCAGGCCGGGCTCGTACATCGGCGCCCGCCCCGCACTCAGCTGGGCGATCTTTTCCGGCTCGACGTCCACCCCGATCACCTGGTAGCCGAGCTCTGCCATGCTGGCGGCGTGGGTGGCACCGAGGTAGCCGGTGCCGATCACGGTCACACGGATGCTCACGCTGTTTCCTTCCAGAGGTGACGGGTCCGGGCATGGTACCGAGTCAACGGAACGAGCCGCCCGCATGACGCGGCAATGCACAACCTGCGATCGACCGTCATACCATCGAGGCGTGACCGATTTCGACCTGTACGAGCTCCCCGATGAGTACCACGCGCTGCGCTCGGCAATCCGGGAGATCGCCGAGGAACGGATCGCGCCGAACGCGGCCGAAGCGGACGAGACCAGCCAGTTTCCCGAGGCCTCGTACGAGGCGCTGCGGCAGACCGACTTCCACGCCCCGCACATTCCGGAGCAGTACGGCGGCGTCGGTGCGGACGCGCTGGCCACGGTGATCGTGATCGAGGAGGTGGCCCGGGCGTGTGCGGCCACCTCGCTGGTGCCGGCGGTGAACAAGCTCGGCACGCTCCCGCTGCTGCTCGTTGGCACCGAGGAGCTGAAGAAGCGCTATCTCAGCCCAGTCGCCGCCGGCGAGGCGATGTTCTCCTACGCGCTGTCCGAGCCCGAGGCCGGCTCGGACGCGGCCGCGATGCGGACCCGGGCCACTCCGGACGGTGACGACTGGGTGGTCAACGGCGTCAAGCGCTGGATCACCAATGCCGGGCTGTCCAAGTACTACACCGTCATGGCAGTCACCGACCCGGATGCCGGCGCGCGCGGCGTCTCCGCGTTCGTGGTCGAGATCGATGATCCCGGTGTGTCCTTCGGCGCGCCCGAGAAGAAGCTCGGGATCAAGGGTTCGCCAACCCGCGAGGTGTACTTCGACAATGTCCGCCTGTCCGGTGACCGGATGATCGGCGCGCCGGGCACCGGGTTCCGGACTGCGCTGGCCACGCTCGACCACACCCGGATCACCATCGCCGCGCAAGCGCTCGGCATCGCCCAGGGGGCGCTGGATTACGCGCTCAGCTACGTCACCGAGCGCAAGCAGTTCGGCAAGGCGATCGCGGAATTCCAGGGTCTGCAGTTCATGCTCGCCGACATGGCGATGAAGCTGGAGGCCGCGCGCCAGCTCACTTACGCCGCGGCGGCCAGGTCGGAGCGGGGCGACCGCGACCTGACGTTCTTCGGTGCGGCCGCGAAGTGCTTCGCCTCGGACGTGGCAATGGAGATCACCACCGATGCGGTGCAACTGCTCGGCGGGTACGGCTACGTCAAGGACTACCCGGTCGAGCGGATGATGCGGGACGCCAAGATCACCCAGATCTACGAAGGCACCAACCAGATTCAACGACTGGTGATGGCCCGCCAGCTGCTGCCGGCGAAGAGCTAAGGGACCGATGATGCTGGCCGGCTGATTGCTGCCGCCGGCGAGCTCGCCCGAGCTCTAGGCTGCTGCCGTGAGCCAGCCGGATGGTCTCGCCCCGAAGCCGACCTCGGCCGCACGAACCACGCTCTCGCGGATTATGGGCCCGCTGGACGTGAACTTGCTCGGCACCGTGCACGGCGGCGTGATCATGAAGTTCGTCGACGACGTTGCCGGAGTGGTCGCATCGCGGCACTCCGGTGGGCCGGCGGTCACCGCGGCGATGGACGAGATGGTGTTTATCCAACCCGTGCAGGTCGGCGACCTGGTGTACGCGCACGCCCAGGTGAACTGGACCGGGCACACCTCGATGGAGATCGGGGTACGGGTCGTCGCCGAGCCGTGGAACCAGGCAGGCGTCGCGCCGACGCCGGTGGCGACCGCGTACGTGGCATTCGTTGCGGTCGATTCCGAGGGCAAGCCGCGGCCGGTGCCGCCGGTGGCTCCGGAAACGGATGAGGATCGGCGCCGGTTCGCCGAAGCGGAGATCCGGCGGACGCACCGGCTGGCCCGTCGCGAGGCGATCCTGCGCTCCCGGGCCGCCGACTGAGCAGGCCAGGGCGCGGCGCGCCTGGATGACTCGGGCATCTGCGCTGGCTAGCGTGCCAATGTGGCCGGGGGCATGCAGCTGGAAACCGGCGCCCCGGCCGAGCCGGAGCGCGAACGACGCATGGCCCAGCAGCGGGCGAGGCAGTTCCGGCGGGTTGTCGTGTTCGCGGTCATCTCGCTGGTCGTGCCGGGCAGTGCGCATCTGGTCGCCGGGCGAATCCGGGTCGGCACCATCATCTTGCGCAGCTACTTGGTGCTGCTTGGCCTCGTGGTAGCGCTCGGGGTGGTGGGCCTACGGGATCACGCGACGGTGCTCTCGCTCGCGGTCCGGCCGTTGCCGCTCGCCGTGCTCCAGTACGCCGCGATCGCCATCGGGCTGGCCTGGGCGGTGGTCGTGGTCTCCGGCGCCATGCTCGGTCAGCCGCAACGGCTGGAGCTCGGCCAGCGCCGGGCGGTGGCCGTGATCGTGCTCGTGCTGTGCCTCGCAGTGGTGCTGCCGTGGGTGACCACGTCCCGGTACGCGGCCGCGCAGCGGGGTCTGATCACCGATGTGTTCCGCGACACCCCCGCGGGCGCCCTGCCGGACCGGCTCAACATCCTGCTGCTCGGCGGCGACTCGGGGCCCGATCGCGTCGGGGTGCGCACCGACAGCATGACCGTGGCAAGCGTGGACACCCGTACCGGCGACACGGTGATGTTCAGCGTGCCGCGCAACCTGGCGAACGCGCCGTTCCCGTCCGGTTCACCGCTGCAGTCGAGGTTTCCGGCCGGGTTCGACTGCGACGGCTGCCTGCTCAACGCCGTCTACACCTATGCGGAGACCAACCGCAACCAGCTGTTTCCCGGCGTCCCCGATCCGGGACCGCAAGCGGTCAGGCAGGCGGTGAGCGCGGTGCTCGGAATCTCGGTGCACTACTACGTGCTGGTCAACCTGGAGGGGTTCCGCGACATCATCGACGCGCTCGGGGGCATCACGATCCGGGTGGAACGGTCGCTGCCGATCGGTGATAACGGGCACCGGCTGCCTGCCGGGCTACAGCACCTCAACGGGTACCACGCGCTGTGGTACGCACGCTCCCGGTCCGACTCAGACGACTACCAGCGCATGTCCCGGCAGCGCTGTGTCATGGGTGCGCTGCTGCATCAGGCGGACCCGATGACCGTGCTGCGCAACTACCGGCGGCTGGCCAAGAGCACCAAGCACCTGGTCGCCACCGACATTCCGCGCGGCGCGCTGCCGGAACTGATCGAGGTGGCACTGCGGGTCAAGGACGCGAAGATCACCAACGTCCAGTTCGTCCCGCCGTTCGTGAATACCGGAAATCCCGACTACGACAAGATCCGGGCGAGGGTGTCTGCGGCCCTGGATCCGGCCAAGCAGGCGCCGGCGTCCGGCAACGGTCAGTCCGGCGGTACCGGCAAGGCCGGTGACCCTAACTCAAGCGGTAGTGGGTCCAGCGACACCGGTTCCGGCGGTGCCCGGGACCCGAGCGCCGCGACGCCGGGCGACGCCGTCTCGCTGTCTACGGTGTGCCGCTACTCGTGATCAGGTAACAAGATGGTCGATGCCAGGTGAACGCGACCAGTGCCGCACGTTAGGTTGGGTGCCGCCA
>DATFRM010000046.1:0-5868 GCA_035263265.1 Actinomycetes bacterium | reverse complement strand
CTGTCCCAGTTGCGGTATCGCAACCGGACGCAAGTACACGCGAATATCGAGCGGGCCTATCAGGCGTCGGCCCGTTATCTGGCCGGGCAAGGCTAGCTTCGGGAGGGGCGCATGCTGCCACCTCGGATCGTACGGCGTCTGGTGCTGGTGCCGCTGCTGTTCGTGATCGCGCTCGCCGCGCTCGTGACGTTGCCGCTGCTCGCGCTGGTCGCGGCGGTGATCGCGCTGCTTCCGGTGCCGGGCCGGCGGCGGCCGCTGCGGCTGGTCTGGTTCGGAGTGGTGTGGCTGAGCGCGGAAGCACTCACGCTGGCCGCGGCTCTCGGGTTGTGGGTTGCCAGCGGGTTCGGCGGGCGACTGCGGACGGAGCCGTACCAGCGGCGGCACTACGAGATCATGCGCAGGTTCCTCGATCTGCTCTACCGGGTGGCCACGCGGGTGCTTGGGCTGCGGGTGGAAGTGGACGAGCCGCCGCTGACCTCGGAGGAGCGTGCCGCCCGGCTAGCCCGACCGGTGATCGTGCTCAGCCGGCACGCCGGTCCGGGCGACTCGTTCCTGCTGGTGCACCAGCTGCTCAGCGAGTACCGGCGCCGGCCCCGGGTCGTGATGAAGGCGATCCTGCAACTGGATCCTGGACTCGACGTGGTGGGCAACCGGCTGCCCAACGCGTTCGTCACGCCATCCCGGGGCGGCGAGGGAAGGTTCGTGGCCGAGATCGAACGGCTCGCCAGCGGCCTGGACCCGGCTGGGGCGCTGGTCATCTTCCCGGAGGGCGGGAACTGGACGCCGCGCCGGTGGCGGCGCTCGATCGACCGGCTGGAGAGGCTGGGGCGACGGCGCGAGGCGGCCCGGGCCAGGGAGATGCCGCACCTGCTCGCGCCGCGACCTGGCGGCGCACTGGCGGCTATCGCGGCCTGCCCGAGCGCAGACGTGATCTTCGTTGCGCATGCCGGCTTGGACGACCTGGTCACCGTCGGCGATATCTGGCGCAACCTGCCGATAACCCGGTTGGTCAAGGCCAAGTGGTGGCGGGTACCGGTGGATGAGGTGCCCCGCTGGCTCGACCGGGACGGCCAGGTCGGCTGGCTGTACGACTGGTGGGAGCGGATCGACGCCTGGATCGAGGAGAACCGCCCGGCCGCGGTACGCGGCGAGCTCGGCGCCACCACGTGACAGGATGCCGCCATGGCCTACGACGAGGAACTGTCGGAGCGGATCAGAGCGCAGCTTGAGGGCGAACCGGGCCTGTCCGAGAAGCGGATGTTCGGCGGCCTCGCGTTCCTGATCGACGGAAACATGGCCTGCGGCGTCAACAAGACCGCCCTGGTCGTGCGGTTCGACCCGGCCATTCACGCCGATGTGCTCGCCGAGCCGGGCGCGCGCGACTTCGACCTGAGCCCGCGCCCGATGAAGGGCTGGGCCTGCGTGGACCCGGACGGCTACCGCACCGACGCGGACCTCGAGCGCTGGGTGGAACGCGGCCTGAGCTTCGCGCGTGGCCTGCCGCCCAAGTAGCCGCCAATGACTGTCATCGTGCGCGACGCATTGCCGGCCGAGTACGACCAGATCGGCGCGATCACGTTCGCGGCGTACCGCTCCGACGGTCTCATCAGTGACGACAGTCAGTACGTTGACGAGCTGACCGACGCGGCTCGGCGGGCCGCAGAGGCCGAGCTGATCGCCGCAGTGGACGCGGACACCGGCGCGATCCTCGGCACCGTCACGTTCTGCCTGCCCGGCTCGGTGTTCGCCGAGCGGGCCGAGCCAGGAGAGGCGGAGTTCCGGATGCTGGCGGTGGCGCCCGGCGCCCGGGGCCGGGGCGCCGGCGAGGCGCTGGTCAGGGAGTGCATGCGGCGGGCCGGCGAGCGCGGCTGCACCCGGCTCGTGCTGCTGACCAGACCGCAGATGCGCGCCGCGCGCACGATCTACACCCGGCTCGGTTTCCGCCGGATTCCCGAGCGCGACTGGTGGCCGCGCCCGGACCTACCGCTCCGTGCCTACGTGCTGGATCTGTAGGCGTCAGCCTGTTCGCGCAGCCGCCGGTGGATGCCGTCGTACGGCGCGACCCGCGGCAGATACTGCTTGCGGACCTTGGTGACGAACGTGTAGTTCGGGTCGCAGACGTTCGCCACCGGCGACTCCGCGATCTGGGTGAGCAGCTGGTAGGCGTCCAGCGTTTCCAGCCCGTAGTGGCCGGCGAGCCAGCCGACCATGTCGACCTGGCTGATCCGGAACGCGTCCTCGAGCGGGCGAGCCGACCCGGTGCTCATGATGTACTCGTCGTTCTCCAGCCGCGGCCACGGGGTGGCCACGCCTTTGAGCAGGTCGACGATGATGACGGTGTCCATCGCCGACTCGACCGCGACCCCGCAGGACTCGCCCTCGCCCTGCCGGCAGTGCCCGTCGCCGAGTGAGAGCAGCGCGCCCTCGACGTTGACGCCGAGGTAGCAGGTCGCCCCGGCGCGCATCTCCGGGGTGTCCATGTTGCCGCCGTGCGCGTCCGGGACCAGCGACGAGCGTGCCTCGAAGGAGGCCGGCGCGACCCCCACCGTGCCGTGCATCGGATCCATCGGCAGTACCACGCTGTAGTCGCCGTGCCCGGCCCGGTAGGTGATCGTCCAGTTCGCCCGGTCGACCTCGTACATCCAGATCCGCTCGTCCAGCGGATCCTGTAGCGATGCCGTATGGATCGGCCCGGTCGCGGTCAGTGCTCCGAAGAACGGAATGGTCGAGGATGCCGCGTAGTCCCGGTACGGCGTGATCGAGACGAAGTGCACCGCGACCGTGTCGCCGGGTTCCGCGCCCTCCAGGTAGAACGGCCCGCTCTGCGGATTCACGAACGGGAACTCGATCACCCGGCTGACCAGGTCCTCAGGTCCGCGTACCCGCCCGCCGAACGCGTCCTCGGTCCACACCTCGAGCACCGTGCCGGGCCGGATGGTCCGGACCGGCCGGACCCCGCCGAACGTCCACGCGAACTCCGACGGGTCCGGCCGGTACGAGACAACCTCGAGATCAGGCATCGTCGGTGGACTCCCGGGTGCCACCCGGCGCGTCGGGCTCCGCCCCGGATAGGTCCGGCCCGCCGGCTGGCACGGGCTCCGCGGCTGGCACCGGCTCGGTCACCGGTGATTCCGGCTCGGAAGCCGGTGTGGTGTCCGGCGTGGCCGCCGTGGTGTCCGGCTCGGTCGGCGGCCCGTCCGGCGCCGCGGCCACCCCGGCCGCTTCCTCCTCGCCGCCGTACACCAGGCCCAGGCTGGCCAGCCGATCGCGCTTGCCGGAGGCCAGCAGATAGATCAGGTAGAGCAGCCCGAGCCCGAACCAGCCACCTACGATCGGCGCCGCCAGGCTGAACGGCCAGGTCAGCGGCACGATGAAGTCGAATAGCGAGGTCTCGATGCCCAAGGCGGTCAGGATGGCCGGGATGAACGCGAGCACACCGAGGATCGGCAAGACCAGATGCAGGAACCAGTTGAACTCGCCGCGCCGACGCACGTAGTACCCGAAGCAGGCCACGTTCATCACGATGTAGATCAGCACAACAACAACCGTCACCAGGGTTCCGACCAGGCCGAACGCGGTGGGGTACGGGTCGTAGATGAAGCCAAGCGGCAACGCGATACCCAGTGCGAGCACGAACTGGGCGAGGAGACCGACGTACGGCGACTTCCAACGCGGATGCGTCTCGGTCAGCAGCGAGGTCAGGATCCGGCCCCGGCCCAGCGCATACCAGGTCCGCGTGGTGGCGTTCGACCCTGCGTTCGAGTTAGCGAGTGCCGAGATGATGATCGCAACGAAGACCAGCACCCAGGCACCGCCCCACACGTCCCGGGCCAGAACGTTCTGCCAGGGGTTGCCCTCGCCCTGGCCGGCAAACGTCGTGAACCTGTCCGGGCCGAAGTACACCGCGGCGGCGTACGTGGTCAGGATGTAGAACAGGCCAATCAGCACGGCCGATGCGACGACGGCGACCTGCACGGTTCGTCCCGGGTTCCTGGCTTCTTCGGCCAGCGGTGCTGCCGCCTCGAACCCGATGAACGCCAGGATCGCGAACACCGACCCGGCTATCACCCCGCTCATGCCGTTGAAGCCCTCCGCGTTGGCGAAGTTCGTGCCGAACACTTCGAACGTGTTGTTGTCACCGGCCTTGACGATCAACCAGATCGCGAGCGTGGCGAAGACCACGATCTCGAACAGGCCGAGCAGCGTCCCGGCGCCGGCGCTGAGCCGGATGCCGAACCAGCCGAGCAGGAAGACGAACACGGCCGCGGCGACGGTGGCGAGCGGCCACCAGGTGGCGTAGTCCCAGCCATACTCCTCGGCGAGCGTGCCGGCCACGGTGTGACCGAAGATCAGGTAAAGCAGTGGGGCGACCATCGCCTCAGCCAGCGCGTAGCCCCACACGACCAGGAACCCGATGGTCGGATGTAACCCTCGGCTTGCGTACGTCCCGAAGCCGGCCGCGGACGGCAGGTGCTTGGCGAGCTGCCCGATCGACACGGCGACGAACAGGCACCCGACGAGCGCGAAGATCACCGAGAGCGGCAGCGCACCACCGGCGAATCCGGCGCCGACGATGATGGAAAAGGCGACCGCGGCGCCGGGCGCCATATGGGTAATGGATTGGAACAAAACCTCGCGCAAACCAACCGCATTGCTTGCCAGCTGGCCACGCACAGCGGTGTCAGCCATGACGTCTCCTTGAGCCGTGGCAAAGTTGAAACGCGGGTTGATCGTTCCAGAATGTGCGGCTCTCGGGAAGATCCTCAGGTGTTGCCGGTTACGGTGGTAATGGCGCGGTTACCAGCCGGAAACCGAGCACAAGAGGTGATCCATGCAGATCGGAGCCGATCGCGGCCCGGACGGACCTATGGTGTCGCCGTTTCCGCCGATCAAGGAATACGGCTTCCTGTCCGACTGCGAAGTGATGGCGTTGGTCGCTCCGAGCGGCAACGTGGAGTGGTTGTGCCTGCCGCGGCCGGACTCGCCGTCCGTGTTCGGAGCGATGCTGGACCGTGATGCCGGTAGCTTCCGGCTCGGCCCCGCCGATGTCATGGTGCCGGCCGCACGCCGCTACCTGCCGGGGACCATGGTGCTGGAAACCAGCTGGGGCAGCGGCGCCGGCTGGATCATCGTGCGGGATCTGCTGCTGTTCGGGCCGTGGCACGACGAGGGGCGCCGGTCGCACACGCATCGCCGGGCGCCCACCGACTACGACGCCGACCACTGCCTGCTGCGAACCGTCCGGTGCGTGTCGGGCGAGGTGCAGGTCGTACTCGAGTGCGAGCCCTCGTTCGATTACGGCCGGCGCCGAGCCGCGTGGGAGTACACCGACGACGGCTACCACGCCGCGGCGTGCAGCGCCGACGGGGTAGACCTCACGTTGAGGTTCACCACCGACATGCGGTTGGGCTTCGAAGGCCCGAAGGCGACCGCGCGCACCCTGCTCAAGGAGGGCGACCAAAGGTTCTGTGCGCTGGCCTGGGGGTCGCCCGAACCGCCGCAGACGTTCGATGAGGCGTACCGCCGCCTGGTGTGGACCGCTCACCACTGGCAGCACTGGCTCGCCCGAGGGACCTTCCCGGATCACCGCTGGCGACCCTACCTGGAGCGCAGCGCACTGACGCTGAAGGGACTGACCTACGCGCCGAGCGGTGCGCTGATGGCCGCAGCGACCACATCGCTGCCCGAGTGTCCGGGTGGCGAGCGCAACTGGGACTACCGGTTCAGCTGGATCCGGGATTCGACGTTCGCGCTGTGGGCGCTGTACACGCTCGGTTTCGACTGGGAGGCCGGGGACTTCTTCGCGTTCATCGCCGACCGCGCCGAGCAGGACGGCGAGCTGCAGGTGATGTACGGGGTGGACGGCGA
>DATFRM010000045.1:0-3980 GCA_035263265.1 Actinomycetes bacterium | reverse complement strand
GGTAAATCGATCAAGAAGCGGTCGGTGCCCTGGAATATGCCGACAAGCCCGTCCGCACCGCGACCGCTGATCGACTTAGCGGGAGCATCTCCTCCGGCTCGCACTCCGCGCGCATGATCAGGGACTGAAACCGCCGCTACGCGGCAGTTCGGGTCCCTGATCATGAATAGCACCCGGCCATCCCCACTGTTCCGTGATCACATGCGCGTATGCCACATTCAAGTGATCACGGAAATTGGGCTACAGAAATCCGCACCCGAAGCTCCGAGATCACCGAGTCAGAGCCGACTGAAGCGGTTCACGGATACTCGGGTGCGGCATGCGCGTGATGCCCGAAACCGTCGCTACCGCAAGTCGTGGTCGAACACGGTCTGGCCGGACGCGGTCTCCACGATCAGCCGGACCCGGACGGCGTCGATCGCCTGGGCGGTCACCGTGACCTGGGGTTTCGCGAGCCTGCGGCCGCGCGGCCGGCGCGGACCGAGCAACACGACCAGCGAGTCTCCGGGGAGACCGAGGATGTCCTCCAGCTCGCGGACCGCCCGTAACGAGCGCGTCCGCTCCGGCCGGCAGCGGCCGCGCTGCCAGTTACTCAGACTGGCCAGGCTGGTATGAACACCGCGCTCGAGCAGCCTGACCCGAAGCCGGTCCAGGGTCAGCCCACGAGAACGGATCGCCAGGCGAAGCGCGTGCTCGAACGGCCCGGTGCGTAACGCCACGGCCAGCTGGGCCGCGGTCCCCTGGCGGCGCCGGGACGCCACGCCAGCTGCCGGCTCACGCATCGCCCCTCCTGCGTCCGCCCATGCGCAGCGCTTGGCCGCTCGGGATCGGTCTACCCAGATCCGCGCGGCCTGAGTGCCGGGCAGCGGGATCCGACCGTCCCGGGCCACCGGACTGGACCTGGGGTTATCCCGAGCGGAACAGGCCAGGAGACCGCACTGGCAACCGCGTCGCGGCTAACTAGCGTGGATCACGTGACAACCTCGGTACTGAAACGCTACGGTCCGCTGCGGCCGCTGGCCGACATGCAGACCTATCGCACCCTGCTGTTTCTCGTGACCGGGCTACCGCTGGGCGCGCTCTGGCTGGCTCTGCTGATCACCGGTTGGAGCTTGACCGTCGCGCTCGCCATCACCCCGCTGGTGATCGTTATCCTGCTTGGGTTCAGCGCCGCTACCGCGCTGGCCGGGCTGGTCGAGCGCGCCATCGCCCGGGATTTGCTCGGCGCGCCAGGAGGTCGACCCGCCCGGGCCGGTCGGGCACGCGGGTATTGGCAGCGCGGTGCCGTAGTACTCAAGGCGGCGGTCTTCTGGAAGACCCAGGTGTACGTGCTCGCGCGCGCTCTGCTCGGGCTACCGATGGCCTTGATCGAGCTCGGCCTGTTCACGCAGGGGCTGTTCATCGCAACCGCGCCGATTCACTATCGCTGGCTGCCTCAGAACGGCGGGCAGCACGGGCTCGACTTCGGCTTCTGGCTCGTCGACACCCTGCCCGAGGCACTGCTCGTGGCACCGGTCGGCCTACTTCTCGTCGTCGCCGGAGCAAATCTGGCGGCTCCGTTCGCCGCGCTCTGGCGCGGACTCTCCTACGCTCTTCTGGGAGGCACCATGAACGACGTAGACTCCGCCGGGCCGTCGGCGGCGGACCTGCGCCGAGCGCTTGCCATTCACGCGACGATCTTCGGCGTCCTCAACGCGTTCCTCATCCTCATCTGGGCGATGACGACACCGGGGGGCTACTTCTGGCCGATCTGGACGCTGCTGCCGCTCGGGCTGATCCTTGCGGTGCACGCCTGGGTCACGCTCTTGATCGTGGAGCCATCGGTGTGGCCGGAGCGGCTGGGCCGCGCACTTGGGATTCACGCCGGGGTGTCCGCGCTCATCGTCATCTTCCTCACCCTCATCTGGGCGGTGACGACACCGGGAGGCTACTTCTGGCCGATCTGGCCCGCGCTCGGGCTCAGCATCGCGGTCTTGTTGCACTGGATCATCGTGCTGATGACCCCCCAAGACCGGACCGCGATGGAGAGCCGGATCGAGGAGCTGACCAGCACGCGCGCCGGCGCGGTCGACGCTCAGGATGCGGAGCTTCGCCGGATCGAGCGCGATCTGCACGACGGGGCACAGGCCAGGCTGGTCGCGCTCGGCATGAGCTTGGGGCTGGCCGAGCAGCGGATGGACGCCGACCCGGACGCGGCCCGGCAGTTGCTCGTCGAGGCCAAACTCGGGGCGCGCGAGGCCCTGGAGGAGTTGCGCGATCTGGCCCGCGGCATCCACCCACCGGTGCTGGCCGACCGAGGGCTCGGTGCCGCGGTGGCCGCGCTCGCGGCCCGGTCACCGATCGAGGTCAGCGTTTCGGTCCTCGGCGAGCGCCCGCCGGCCGCGGTCGAGAGTGCCGCGTACTTCGTCACGGCCGAAGCGCTGGCCAACGCGACCAAGCACGCACATGCTCAGCACGTGGAGATCCGGATCGCGCGCGGGAGCGACAAGCTGTTGGTCGAGATCCTCGACGACGGCCCGGGCGGCGCTGATTCGGCCGGGGCGGGCCTGACCGGGCTGCGCCGGCGGGTGGAGGCACTGGATGGGCGCCTGACCGTGGACAGTCCCGCCGGCGGACCGACCGTAATCCGGGCGGAGCTGCCGTGCGCGTCGTGATCGCCGAGGACCTCGCCCTGCTCCGGGACGGATTAGGCCGGCTGCTCCGCGACAACGGGTTCACCGTGACCGCCGCCGTGGCCACCGGGCCGGACCTCGTGGACAGCGTCATCCGGGATCAGCCCGACGTCGCCATCGTCGACATCCGACTACCGCCGACCTTCTCCGACGAGGGGCTGCGCGCGGCGATCGAGATCAGGAAGCGGGTGCCGGACACCGGCATCCTGGTGTTCTCCCAGTACGTCGAGCAGACGTACGCCACCGAGTTGCTCGCCGACGGCCGCGGCGGCGTCGGTTACCTGCTCAAGGACCGGGTCTTCGAGGTGGCCGAGTTCATCGAGGCGGTTCGCCGGGTCGGTGAGGGGGGCACGGCGCTCGATCCGCAGGTGGTCGCTCAGCTGTTTGCCCGCCGCCGGCAAGGCAGCCGGCTCGACCAGCTGACCGCGCGCGAGTTGGAGGTGCTCGGGCTCATGGCCGAAGGCAGGTCGAACGCCGGCATCGCGGAGACCCTGGTGTTGACCATCGGCGCGATCGAGAAGCACATCGCGAGCATCTTCACCAAACTGGACCTGGCGGTGTCCGAAAGCGATCACCGGCGAGTGCTCGCGGTGCTCGCCTACCTGCAACGCGACGACGCCCAGTCTTGAGTACGGGCGAACGCATCGTTCGATCTAGCGCAAATCCTGGCGACCTCGCTCGTCCCGCCCTAACGTGCGCTGGGACCAACCGCGGGCCCCGGGCCAATGGAGGTGGCGGACACTGTGACAGGCGTCTACGAGCGGGTCGCCGTCGTCTCTGACGTCCACGGCAACTCGGTGGCGTTCGACGCGGTGCTTTCCGAGGCGCTTCGAGAGCGGCCCGATGTGCTGGTGAATCTCGGGTGCCTGACCTACGGTCCGCGACCGAGCGCGGTCGCGGCGACGCTGGCCGGACTGCCGATCCCGGTGCTGTCGGTACGGGGCAACGGTGATCGGGCGGTGCTGGAGCTGGTGGTCGGTACCCGGGCTCCGCAGACGGATCGGGACCGATTCGCGATCGACCACCATGACGAGGCGGCACTGGCCGTACTCGGCGGCACCGAGCCGGTCTTCGAGATCGAGGTACCGGGTCTCGGCACGATCGTGTGCTGTCACGGCAGCCCGCGATCGGACGTCGAGCTGATCACACCGGCCACCTCCACCGTGCGCCTGCGCGACGCGCTAGGCGGGCGGCCCTGCGCGGTGCTGGCGACGGGTCACACCCATCTGCAGTTCGACCGGCGGCTGAGCTTCGTTCGCAGCGTCGGCCCGGGCAGCGTCGGACTGCCCTACCATGACGGTCCACCCG
>DATFRM010000044.1:0-4332 GCA_035263265.1 Actinomycetes bacterium | reverse complement strand
ATCCGGGAGGCGGTCGACATCAACGTGGCCGCATCGCTTGGCATCCTCACCCAGGATCAGGTCGACGAGCTGGCCGAGCTCGGCGTGCACCGGTACAACCACAACCTGGAGACCGCGCGCTCCTACTTCGACCAGGTAGTGACCACACATACCTGGCACGAGCGGTGGGACACGCTGCGCATGGTGCGCGCTGCCGGGATGCAGGTGTGCTGCGGCGGCATCATCGGCATGGGCGAGTCGCTCGACCAGCGCGCCGAGTTCGCCGCGCAGCTGGCCGCGCTGGACCCGGACGAGGTCCCGCTGAACTTCCTCAACCCGCGTCCCGGCACCCCGTTCGCGAACCGGCCGGTCGTCGCGACCGTGGAGGCATTGACCACGATCGCGGCGTTCCGGCTGGCGCTGCCGCGGACGATCCTGCGGTACGCCGGCGGTCGCGAGATAACCCTCGGCGACCTCGGAACCAGCCAGGGCATGCTCGGTGGGATCAACGCGGTCATCGTCGGCAACTACCTGACCACGCTCGGGCGCCCGGCCGATACGGACCTGGCTATGCTGCGCGAGCTGCGGATGCCGATCAAGGCGCTGTCGCAGACGCTGTAGGAGACACGATGACCGAGGCGACCGGAACGTCCGAAGAGATCGGGTCCGTCGGCGGATCCGTCCGGACCGACGCTTCCGACATCGAGCGGCACGGCGGCGAGCTCGCCGAGGCGGTGGCGCGCCGGCACGGCGTGGACACGATGTTCACGCTGTCGGGCGCGCATGTGTTCCCGCTCTACGATGCCGCGGTCAAGGACGTCCCGCCGATGCGACTGGTGGACGTACGGCACGAGCAGACCGCGGTGTTCGCAGCCGAGGCGATCGGAAAGCTCACCAGGATCCCGGGCCTGGCGGTCCTCACCGCCGGACCCGGGGTGACCAACGGCGTATCGGGCATCACCACCGCGTTCTTCAACGGCTCGCCGCTCGTTGTGATCGGCGGTCGCGCGCCCGAGTGGCGTTGGGGTACCGGCAGCCTGCAGGAGCTCGACCAGCCACCGATTCTGGCGCCGGTGACCAAGCACGCCGGCACGATCCGCGAGGTCAGTCAGATCGCCAATCGAGTGGACGAGGCATTCGCGCTGGCGGCGACGCCACATCGCGGACCGGTCTTCCTCGACGTGCCGATGGATCACCTGTACTCCCGAACCCGGGTAGGGCTGCCGCCGGTGCCCAGCCCGAGCCTGGTGCGCCCGGATCCGGATGCCCTGGCCGAGGTGGCCGAGACGCTGGCCGCCGCCCAGCGGCCGATGCTGGTCCTCGGCTCGGACGTCTGGGCCGGTCGGGCCGAGGACGCGGCCCGGCGCGCCGCGGAAGAGCTGCGAGTCCCGATCATCACGAACGGGATGGGCCGCGGCGTACTCCCGGCCGGCCACGAACTGCTGGTGACCCGGGCTCGGGCGCACGCGTTCGGCCGTGCCGACCTGGTTGTAGTGGCCGGCGCACCGCTCGATTTCCGGCTGGGTTTCGGCAGCTTCGGCGGCAAGGACGGCAGCCCGTCCGCCCGGGTCGTGCACCTGGCCGACGCCGACTCACAGCTGGCCACCCACGTCGTGCTGGCCGCGAGTGCGGCGGGCGACCTGGGCGCAATCTTCGACGGGCTGCTCGCCGCCTGGGCCCAGCAGCTGCGCACCCCGTCCTGGACCGAGTGGCTGTCCACCCTGCAACAACAGGTCAAGACCGCGACCGAGGCGGACCGAGGGTTGCTGGAGTCCACGGTCGAACCGATCCATCCGGCCCGGATCTACGGCGAGCTGACCCGGCGGCTGGCCGCGGACGCGGTGGTCATCGGCGACGGCGGAGACTTCGTCTCGTTCGCCGGTAAGTACGTGGAACCGTCCCAGCCCGGCGGCTGGCTCGACCCAGGGCCGTACGGCTGCCTCGGGACTGGTCTGGGCTACGCGATCGCGGCCCGGTTGGCCCGACCGTCCGCCCAGGTCGTGCTGCTGCTCGGCGACGGTGCGGCCGGGTTCTCGCTGATGGACGTGGACACCCTGGTCAGACACCGGCTGCCGGTGGTCATGGTGGTCGGGAACAACAGCGCCTGGGGACTGGAGAAGCACCCGATGCGGTTCCTGTACGGGTACGACGTAGCGGCCGATCTCGGTGCACAGACCCGTTACGACGAGGTAGTGCGCGCCCTCGGCGGCGCCGGTGAGCTAGTGACCGCGCCGGATCAGATCGGCCCTGCCCTGGATCGTGCGTTCGCCTCGGGCGTGCCGTATCTGGTCAACGTCGTCACCGACCCGTCCGTGGTGTACCCGAGGACGACCACCGGGATCTAGGGCCTGTCTCCTGAGTCTCTAAGCCGAATCGGCCGGAACCGTAGCTCCGCCCGCCGCGTCCGAAGGGCATGTTGACCCCGGTCCGTACCGCGATCGTGATCACCGCCGCGCTGGCGGCTACCTCCTCCTGCTCCGGTTCCGGCTCGAGTTCCGGGTCGAATCTGCCGCCGTGGGCAGCTACCGCCGCCATCGCGCGGCTGGTCACCTACGACTCGTGCGAGCAGGTACGAAATGCGCTCATCGAGTCCACCAAGGATCAGGTCGGCCCCTACGGCTGGGGAGACGCCCCCGGGTACGCGGTCGCGGACGGCCTGCCGGTGCCAGCCGCGCGGGAGGCCGCCGGCGACTCGGCCGGCGGATCGCCTGAGCTCGCGGCCGGAGCGGCAGCCGAGCCGGGTGGTGTGCCGGGTTACTCCGGCACCAACGTGCACGAGGCAGGCGTCGACGAGCCCGATCTGGTCAAGACCGACGGGCGCCGCCTGCTGACGGTGACCGACGGCGTGTTGCGGGTTACCGATGTCGCCGAGCAGCGCCTGGTCGGGGAGCTGCGGCTGGACTCCCAGAGCTGGCCGGACCAGATCCTGTTGCACGGCGACCGCGCACTGCTGATCGCACGCGGCGCCATGTACGCGATGGACGACGTCGCGGTGCAACGCGGCACACCGATGCCGTTGACCCGGATGCCGGTCGGCACCGAGCTCACCCTGGTTGACGTCTCCGGCAGCCCAACGGTGCTCAGCACGATCCAGCTCGGGGGCGACTACGTCGACGCGCGTCAGGTTGGCTCCGTGGCCCGGCTGGTGTTGCGCTCCTACCCGCAGCTGCCGTTCACCCAACCGGAAGCGGCCGGCTCGGAGCGCAAGGCGACCGTCGAGAACCGCCGGATCCTGCAGCAATCGGATCTGGCGGACTGGCTGCCGGACTACCGGCAGACCACGGCCGGCCAAACTAGCTCGGGCGAGCTGGTGGGCTGCGATGCCGTCCATCATGTCCGGGGCACGCCCGCGACCAGCATGCTCACCGTCACCAGTCTCGACCTGGCCGGTGATCTACAGGTCAGCAGCGCGGACTCGGTCAGCGTGGCGACCGGTGGTGAGACCGTTTACGGCACCGCGACCAGCCTCTACGTGGCCGAGAGCCCGTACGGATGGGCAGTGCCGCTAGCCGCGGCCGAGGGCATGGCCGGCAGCTCGATCGCCGGTCCGAGGCAGCAGCAGACTCGGATCCACAAGTTCGACATCAGCGGTCCTGGGCGGCCGCGCTACGTAGCCTCCGGATCGGTGGCCGGATCCCTGCTCAACCAGTACTCGATGTCCGAGTACGACCAAGCGCTTCGGGTCGCCACCACACTCGATCCGGTCGGCGCTGAGTCCGAGCAGATTACGCACAGCGCGGTCACCGTGTTGTCCCAGGACGGGGACCGGCTCGTGCCTATCGGCGCGGTGGACGGACTCGGCAAGGGCGAGCGGATCTACTCGGTGCGGTTCGTCGGTCCGGTCGGCTACGTGGTCACCTTCCGGCAGACCGATCCCCTTTACACCATCGACCTGTCCGATCCGCAGCAGCCGCGAGTAGTCGGCGAGCTGAAGATCAACGGCTACTCCGCCTACCTGCACCCGGCCGGCGAAGGCCGCCTCATCGGGGTGGGCCAGGACGCCAACTCCGACGGTCAGGTGCGCGGCACCCAAGTCTCGCTGTTCGACGTGAGCGATCCGGCTGCTCCGCGCCGGCTGGCGAGCTACCAGCTGTCCGGTGCCTCGTCGGAGGCCGAGTTCGACCCGCACGCGTTCCTCTACTGGCCGGACGACCAGACGATCGTGGTACCGGTGCAAGGCCCGTATCCCGTGAACCAGGTCGCACCGGACGGCGACTACGTCGGCAGCGGCACTGCACTGGTGCTGCGGGTGAACGGCGCCAAGATCGACGAGGTCGGCATGCTCACCCACCAGGCCAACCGGGTCGACAAGTCCCAACCGTCCGATGGCTTCATCGACGCGTCGATCCGGCG
>DATFRM010000043.1:0-2929 GCA_035263265.1 Actinomycetes bacterium | reverse complement strand
CCGCAACATCGCTGGCACGCTAGCGCGATGGTCCGCCCGGCACCGAGCCACCGCCATTCTCGGCTGGCTCGCGTTCGTCGTAGTGGTCACCGTCGCCGGGTCCTCGATCGGGACCACCATGCTGAAGGACTCCGAGGTCGGGTCGGGCGACTCGCAGAAGGCCGAGCAGATCATCGAGAACGCCGGCTTCCCGGACCAGGCTGGCGAGCTCGTCATCGTCCAGGGCGAGCAGGGTCAGAAGGCCGACAACCCCGCCTTCCGGCAGGCGGTGACCGACGTCGTCGGTGCCGTCAACGCGACCGGCGAGGTCAAGAACGTCGTCTCGCCGTACGACCCCGCCTCCGGCGGAGCGATCTCCGCGGATCGCCATTCCGCACTGGTCAGCTTCGAGATGACCGGTGATCCGGACACCGCAGCGGATCGGGTCGGCACCGTGCTCGACGCGGTCAAGGCGGTGCAAGCCGATCATCCGGACCTGTTCATCGCGGAGACTGGAAGCGCGAGCATCGACGCCGCCATCGGGAACAGCCTGGACAAGGACTTCAGCCGGCTCGGGATGTTGTCGATCCCGTTGACCTTGGGCATCCTGCTCGTCGCGTTCGGCGCGCTGGTCGCGGCATTGCTTCCGGTCGGGCTCGCCGTTACCGCCATCATCGGCGCGATCGGCGTGGCCGCGTTCGCCAGCCGGATCTTCCCGCTGACCGAGGAGACCTCGCACGTGATGCTGCTGGTCGGCCTCGCGGTCGGGGTTGACTACGTGATGTTCTACATCCGCCGGGAGCGCGAGGAGCGGGCCCGCGGGGCCGATCCGGAGCGCGCGCTCGCGATCGCGGCGGCCACCTCGGGCCGTTCGGTGTTGATCTCCGGACTCACCGTGATGGCCGCGATGGCCGGCATGTTCATCGCCGGCAACGGCATCTTCACCAGCTTCGCGGTCGGCACCGTGCTGGTAGTCGCGGTCGCGGTGCTTGGCTCGCTCACCGTGCTTCCGGCGCTGCTGTCCAAGCTCGGCGACCGGGTGGACTTCGGCAAGCTGCCGTTGCTGTACCGGCGCCAGTCCAAGGGCCGGCTATGGGGCTTGGTGCTGACCCCGGCGCTGCGTTTCCCGAAGGCGGCAGCGGCGGTCACTGCCGGTGCACTGATCGCGCTCGCCGTGCCGGCGTTCCACCTGCACACTGTGCTACCTGGTGCCGAGGACATCGACCACAACCTGCCGGCCCTGCAGACGTACGACCGGGTGCAGACCGCGTTCCCCGGTGGTGCCGACCCGGCCGAGATCATCGTGCACGCGCCGGACGTCACGACGCCCGAGGTACAGGCCGCGATCCAGGACTTCCGCACCGCGGCGTTGGCTACCGGCGAGGCGTTCGAGCCGATGGTCGTCCACGTCAACCCGGACAAGACGGTTGCCGACATCAGCATCGGTCTGGCCGGCAGCGGGAACGATGACGCTTCCCGCCACGCGGTCGAGACGCTGCGCGCCGACGTGGTGCCGCAGACGCTTGGCGAGCTCCCGGACACCGAGGCGTACGTGGGCGGTTGGGCCGCCGCCGCGCTCGACGTCGATCAGTCGATGACGGGGAGCATGCCGCTGGTGTTCGGGTTCGTGCTCGCGCTGGCGTTTGTCCTGGTGCTGGTCGCATTCCGATCACTGGTCATCGCGGGAACCACGATCGTGCTGAACCTGCTGTCGGTGGCAGCCGCGTACGGACTGGTCGTGGGCATGTTCCAGTACGGCTGGGGCGAGTCGCTGCTCGGCTTCACCTCGAGCGGTTCGGTCGCCTCCTGGTTGCCGATCTTCCTGTTCGTGATCCTGTTCGGCCTGTCGATGGACTACCACGTGTTCGTGCTGTCCCGGATCAGGGAGGCATACGACCGTGGGATGCCAACCCGGGACGCGGTCCGGCACGGCATCCGGTCCACGGCTGGTGTCATCACCGCCGCGGCGGTCGTCATGGTGGCCGTGTTCATGTTGTTCACGACGATGTCGCTGACCTCGCTCAAGGCGCTCGGCTTCGGGCTGGCCGCGGCGATCCTGATCGACGCGACCATAGTCCGCGGCGTGCTGCTGCCGGCGGTGATGACCACGCTCGGCGACCGGAACTGGTACCTGCCGCGGTGGCTGCGCTGGCTGCCCGACGTGTCGCACGGCGAGCTGCCCGACCGCGAGGCCGAGCCGGCGGACCGCGAGCTGGTCCCCGTCCGGTAGGGGACCCGCTGGGTGGCCGGCTGCTCGGGTGGCCGGCCACCCAGTTTTGTCACACATGCCCCCTAGATTCAGTCAGGTATCTGGAGAGTCGATTTCTTCAACGAAGGGGAGTCATATGCCTTCGGGCACGACGAGCAGTTCAGTGATCGATCGCCTTCGGGCCGTGGTCCGCGGTCCGGTCATCACCTCCGACAACCCGACCTACGACAGAGCCCGGAGGGTTTTCCTGGGCGACGTGGACGCGCATCCGGCGGCCGTGGTTCGCGTTGCCGATGCGGACGACGTGGCCCGGGTGATCGAGATCGCCCGGGACTCCGACGCGGAGCTCGCGATTCGTAGCGGCGGGCACAGCGGCGCCGGCCACAGCACGACCGAGGGCGGGATCGTCCTCGACCTGCGGGATATGAACCGGATTGAGTTCGACGTCGACAGCCGCACCGCCTGGGCGGATGGTGGTGTCACCGCTGCCGATTACACCAATCAGGCCGGTCAGCACGGGCTGGTCACCGGCTTTGGCGACACCGGCTCGGTCGGAGTCAGCGGGCTGACCCTCGGCGGCGGCATCGGCTTCCTGCTTCGCCGGTTCGGCCTCACTATCGACTCGCTCCTGGGCGCCGAGCTGGTGACGGCTGACGGACGGATCCGCCAGGTGGACGAGGAGCATGACCCGGATCTGTTCTGGGCGATCCGCGGCGGTGGCGGCAACTTCGGGGTGGCGAC
>DATFRM010000042.1:0-12954 GCA_035263265.1 Actinomycetes bacterium | reverse complement strand
GCCTCCGCGACCCGGCTCAGCATTGCAGTTCCTTCATCACGGCAGAGCCCATCATTGCTGAGGCTGCTCGTCGTGCGGACCGCGGTCGGGGGTGGTGCCCCGGGCCGCCTGCGCGGGAAATACCGGAGACTCTTCCCCCTCCGGCTCCCGCTGGGGGCGCGAGGTAAGAACCCACGTGTCCTTGGAGCCGCCACCCTGGCTGGAGTTGACCACCAGACTCCCTTCCCGCAACGCCACCCGGGTCAGCCCGCCGGGCAGCACACGGATCCGCTCGCCATCGTTGACGGCGAACGGCCGCAGGTCGACGTGCCGTGGCACCAGCCGATCGCCGAGCTGTGCCGGCGAGGTCGACAGCAACACCAGCTCCTGCGCGATCCAGGAGCGCGGGTCGGCAAGCACCTGCTGGCGAACGGCCGCCAGCTCGGCATCGGAGGCCTGCGGCCCGATGACGATGCCGCTCCCGCCCGAACCTCCGACCGGTTTGACCACCAGCTGGTCGAGCCGGGCCAGGCACTCGGCTCGGACGTCCGGATCGTCCAGCCGGTACGTCTGGACGTTGGGCAGCAGCGGTTTCTCGCCGAGGTAGTACTCGATGAGTTCAGGGACGTACGTGTAGGTCAGTTTGTCGTCGGCGACGCCGTTCCCAACGGCGTTGGCAAGCGTGACGTTTCCGACCCGAGCCGCGTTCAAGATGCCCGCGCAGCCCACGACGGAGTCGGGCCGGAAGTGCACCGGGTCGAGGAAGTCGTCGTTGACCCGTCGATAGACCACATCGACCCGCTGTGGCCCGCCGAAGGACCGCATGTACAGCACCTGGTCGTGGCAGAACAGGTCCCGGCCCTCGACCAGCTCGATGCCCATCTTGCGGGCCAGGAAGGCGTGCTCGAAATACGCGGCGTTGTATACCCCTGGGGTCAGCAGCACCACGGTGGGCTGCGCGACCCCGGCCGGGGCCGATTGGCGCAACGCGTCGAGCAACTGGCCCGGGTAGGAGGCCACCGGCCGCACCTGCTGCTCGAGGAACAGCCCGGGAAACAGGCGCGTCATGGTCCACCGGTTCGCCACTACGTAGGACATGCCGGATGGCACCTGTAGGTTGTCTTCGAGGACTCGCATGACGCCCGCCTGGTCGCGGACAAGATCGATCCCGGCGATGTGCACCCGCACCCCGTTCGGCGGGTGGACGCCGTGGGCCGGCCGGCAGAAACCGGTGGAGGAGGTGACCAGGGATCGCGGCACGATCCCGTCCCGGACCACCTCGGCCGGCCCGTACACGTCGGCGAGGAACGCCTCGAGCGCTCGGATCCGCTGAATGACACCCGATTCGATGACCTCCCACTCCGCCGCCGGGATCAACCGTGGGATCAGGTCGAGCGGGAAGACCCACTCCTGGCCGCTATGGGAGAACGTCACGCCCTGATCGCGGAAACTGCGGTCGCGAGCCGCGGCCCGGTGCGCCAGGTCGTCACCGGAGAAGGTCTGGAGCGCGTCATACAGGGCCCGCATGTGGGGATGCGGCAGCCCGTTCGACCCGATCAACTCGTCATATGCCGTGCCGGGCGAGTAACTGTCGAGGAGCCCTACCATGCGTGGAGTCGTACCACCTATCTGCTGCGGCCACTAGTCGTTACCGTTGAGGCACATGATGGTGGAGCATTCGGGTGGTGCGGTGACGCGGCAGGTCCGGGTGGGTTGCGAGTTCCAGTACACCGCAGAGGTCGAGACCGCCGCGGTCTTTCAAGTCCAGCCCTTCCAGGCGTCGCCGGCGACGGTGCTTCGACAGGATTGGGAGATCCGCCCGGCTGTCGAGCAGCACGGCTACGCCGACATGTACGGCAACGACTGTCAACGGCTCATCCTGCCGGTCGGCGACACAACCCTGCGCTTCGACGCTTCGGTCAGCGTCCCGGACGCGACCGAGGACGTCGATCTCGACGCGGCCGAACTGCCGGCCGCACAACTGCCGGACGACGTGCTGGTCTACACGTTGCCCAGCCGGTACTGCTTGCCCGATGTCCTCGGTGACGAGGCATGGCGATTGTTCGGCGGCGAGAAGCCCGGTTACCGGCGGGTGCAGGCAATCTGCGATCACGTGCACGGGCACCTGCGTTTCGGGTACGGCACCAGCACGTCGTCGACCACCGCGGCGGACGCGTATGCCGCGGGGATCGGGGTCTGCCGGGACTTCGCGCACGTCGCGATCAGCTTCTGCCGGGCTCTGTCGATCCCGGCGCGGTACGTATTCGGGTACCTGCCCGAGATTGAGGTCCCGCAGCTGGCCGATCCGATGGACTTCGCCGCTTGGATGGAGGTCTACCTGGACGGCCGGTGGTGGACCTTCGACCCGCGCAACAACGCGACCAGGAAGGGCCGGGTGTTGATCGGCCGGGGACGCGACGCGGTGGACGTTGCGATGGTCACCACGTTCGGAGGCCCGGTGTTGCGGAGCATGGAGGTCTGGGCCGAGGAGACGCCGTGACCCGGCTGACCTACCTGTTGCACCAGAGTTTCGCCTACACGTATGACGCGCCGGTAGAACACCTGAGGCACCGTCTGGTTGTGGTGCCGCCGCGCCAGCACGGCAACCAGCGCCGGCGGTCGCACTCGGTCACCGTTTCCGCCGCTGATGCGCGGACCACCAATCGCCCAGACGCGGCCGGCAACACGGTGACCCGGTCCTATGTCCCGGTGGTGCCGGATCACGTGGAGTTCGTGGTCGCCGCCGAGGTCGAGCGGCTCGGGCCGGACACGGACCCGTTCCTGCCGTCCAGCGCACTGACCGACCCCTGGTTCCTTCGGCCGACCCGGCTGACCGCGGCCGACTCCGCGATCCGCAGGCACGCCGCACGGATTGCCAGCACCGACGCGCTGGCGACCGCGCAGCGGTTCTGTGCCTTCGTGCACGAGGCGATCAGGTTCGAGGCAGGCGCTACCTCGGTGGCCACCACCGCCGCCGAGGCGCTCGCCGGTGGACGCGGGGTCTGTCAGGACTCCGCCCACGTCATGATCGCGTTATGCCGGGCCACCGGGCTGCCGGCCCGTTACGTCTCAGGGCACCTGGTCGGCGAAGGCGCCACCCATGCCTGGGTCGAGGTCCTGATTGCCCACCCGGCAGGTGCCCGGGCGGTGGCGTTCGACCCGTCGAGCGGCCGCTCCGTGGGCCGGAACTATCTGACCGTCGCGACCGGCCGTGACTACGCGGACGTGGCTCCGACGTCCGGTACCTACGTCGGCCCCGGCCGTGGCGTGTTGACGGCGACCCGACGACTCACCGTCACGGCGGCCTAGGACCTGGACCTTCCCTTATCCGTCAGCCAGCGCCGGCTCGGCCGCCTCGTCCGCACTCAGCTGGCTGGGCACAGCAGCCGCGGGGCGCATGCTGGGCAGGAACCGGTACGCAAGCAACGTCGCAACGCCCACCACGCACGCGGCGACAACGGCCGTGAAGTGCATGCTCCGGACAAACGCGTCGAAGGCCACGCCTTGGATCTGCGCAACCGCCTGCGGACCAACCTGGCCGGCGGCGCCGATCGTCGCGCCGATGGACTCGCCCGCCGCGTGCCGCGCGGACTCCGGCAATGCTGTGAGGTGCGGCGTGATCTGGTCCCGGTACAGCGCCGAAGTCAGCGATCCCAGCACTGCCACGCCCATGGCACCGCCCACCTGACGCACGGTGTTCTGGACGGCGGAGCCAACGCCCGCCTTCTCCCGAGGCACCGCGGACAGGATCGCCGTCGTTGCCGGCGGCATCACGTTCGCCGCGCCCATGCCCTGGATGAGTCCGAGGATCACGAAGATCCACATTGGCGAGTCGGTGTCGAGCAGCAGGTAACCGACAAAGCCGATCCCCAGCAACGCCAGACCCGTCGTGGCCACGGTACGAATCCCGAACCGCTGGACGAAGCTCGCCGACAGCGGTGCGAAGATCAGCTGCGCGGCTGCGAACGGCAGGAACCAGAGGCCGGTCTGCAGTGGCGAGAAGCCGCGGACGATCTGCAGGTAGAACGTCGTGAAGAACAGCAAGCCCATCATCGCGAAGAAGATCAGCGCGATCGCGGAGACGGACGTGGAGAACACCGGGTTGCGGAACAGCGTCACGTCCAGCGATGGGTGGTCGCTACGCGACTCGTACCAGACGAACAGGCCAAGCAGCGCGATCCCGGCGACGACCGGCAAGTACACCTCGGGCTGGCTGATCGAGGCCAGCTGGCCGCCCTTGATGATGCCGTACGCGAGCAGGACGAGGCCGACTATCGACAACAGCACGCCCACCGGGTCGAGTCGGCCCGGATTCGGATCCTTGCTCTCCGGCACGATTGCGGAGATCAGCACGATCCCGAGCACCACTACCGGCACATTGATCAGGAACACCGAGCCCCACCAGAAATGCTCTAGCAGCGCGCCACCCACGACCGGACCGAGCACGATGCCGATCCCGACCGCGCCGGCCCACACCCCGATGGCGCGACCGCGCTCCTTGGCATCGAACACGTTCGTGATGATCGCCAACGTCGCCGGCAAGATGGCGGCGGCGCCGATGCCCATCAACGCGCGGGCACCAATGAGCTGACCGGGGGTCTGGGCATACGCGGATAGCAGCGACGACGCGCCGAACAGCGCGAGCCCGGTTACCACCATCCGTTTCCGGCCGAACCGGTCCCCGAGCAGGCCAAAGGTGAATAGCAGGCCGGCAAAGACCAGTGTGTACGAGTTGATCGACCACTCGAGCTCGCTCTGCGACGCACCGAGCTCGTCCTGAATCCGCTTGAGCGCGACATTGAGCACAGTGTTGTCGAGCACGACCACAAGCAGGCTGAAAATGAGCACGCTGAGGATTCCCCAGCGACGGGCGTGGATCGTCTCCGCATCCAAGATTTGGATCTCCAATCGCGGGCGTTTCTTGTTCAGCTCTTCTTGATTGCCTGGATCTCGAGTTCGAGCGTGATGCAGTCCCCCACTACATAACCGCCGGCCTCGACCACTCTGTTCCAGACCACACCCCAGTTCGTGCGATTAATTCTGGCCGTCCCCTCGAAGCCCGCGCGGATCTCGTCCGATGGATCACTCCACATGCCGAGATAGGTCATCGTGAGCTCGATCGGTCTGGTGACATCCCGAATGGTGAGGTCGCCGGCGACTGTCCATACTTCCGGACGCTTCGTGGGCCGCAGCTCGGTGCTGCGGAACTCGATCGTGGGGTACTTCTCGACCTCGAAGTAGGCGGGGCTACGCAGGTGCGCATCGCGACGACGGTTGTTCGTGTCGACGCTGTCCGCCTCAATCGTGACCGACACCTGGGAGTTCTGCGGGTTCGATGGGTGGAGGCTCGCGCTCCCGGCGACCCTGCCGAACGCTCCGCGGACGGTTGTGATCACCAGCTGAGGCGCGAGAAAGCCCAGCCGGGTGTGCACCGGGTCGAACTCCCAGGTGCCGGCGAGCTCGCCGGGATCGGTGCGCACGACGTCGTCGGCGACGGCGGCACGGTGGGTTCGTGGAACTGACATGTCGGCGTGTCCTCCATCTGAGTCGTCTCGTTATGACGACGTACGTGAGTCCCCGACGGGGACACTCCGCGGCGCCGGATTCCGCGCGACGCCTGGAGGGCTAGCGACTGACCTCCGCGACGCGCCGCTGCAGGAATCGGCGCTCGTACTCGTTGTGCGTGAGCTCGAGCGCGCGTTCATATTCCACCCGCGCCTCCTCGGCTCGCCCGAGACGGCGGAGCAGGTCTGCCCTGGTCGAATGAAAGTACTGATAGCCGGCGCGGTTGAGCTGATCGACCAGGACAAGACCGGCCTCGACTCCGTACGCCTCGCCGACCGCGATTGCCCGGTTCAGGGCGACCACGTACGAGTCGGTCAGCCGGACGAGTTCGCTGTACAGCGCCGCGATCTGCCGCCAATCCCGCGGTTCCTCCATGTGGACGGAGGCGATCGCCGCTTGAATGACGTACGGTCCACGACCGCCTAGCGCGAGTGCCTGCTCGAGAGCCTCCCGACCCCGGGCGATCTCCCCCGGGTCCCAGCGCGTGCGGTCCTGGTCAGCGAGCAAAACCAGTTCGCCGCCCTGGATCCGGGCGTCGCGGCGGGCATCGTTGAGCAGCATGAGCGCGTATAGGCCGTGCACTTCCGGTTCGTTCGGCATGAGCTCGACAAGAGCACGGCCGAGCCAGATCGCCTCGGCCGCGAGATCGACCCGGCCACCGTAGCCCTCATTGAAGATCAAGTAGACGACGGCCAGCACCGCCGCTAGGCGCTCGGGCAGCAGATGCTCGGCCGGGACGGCGAACGGAATTCCGGCATCCCTGATCTTGCGCTTGGCGCGCGACAGCCGGCGTTTCATCGTCGGTGTCGGTACCAGAAACGCCCGGGCGATCTCCTCCGTACTCAGGCCACCGAGCGCCCGCAGGGTCAGCGCGACCTGCGCCTCCAGGGCCAGGGCCGGATGGCAGCAGGTAAAGATCAGCTCTAGCCGCTCGTCAGGGAACGCGGACTCCACGATCTCGTCCTCAGCCGACGCCGGGATGTCGAGCAGCGGTAGCTTCGCGGCGAGGGTTCGATCTCGGCGGATCCGGTCGATCGCTCGGTTGCGCGCGGTGGTGACCAGCCACGCCCCCGGATTGACCGGCGTTCCGTCGCGCGACCAGCGCTCGGCTGCGGTCGCGAACGCATCCTGAGCTGCCTCTTCGGCGAGGTCGAAGTCGCCGAGGAAGCCGACCAGGGCCGCAATAACCCGCCCCCACTCGTCGCGGAAGGCCTGCTCGACCGGGGACCTAACGTTCAACGACAGGTCGAACCTCGACTGCGCCACCCATCCGGGCGGCTGGGATCCGAGCGGCCAACTCGATCGCCGCGTCGAGGTTGTCCGCCTCGTACAGGTAATAGCCGCCCAGTGTCTCCTTCATCTCAATAAACGGCCCATCCGTCGTCAGCGTCCGGCCACCCTCCACGCGCACGGTCGTCGTCGTGTCGGCGGGGTGCAGCTGAGCGCCCCCGAGCACGCCGGGCAGTGCAGAGATCGCGAGGTACTCATCCGTGAGCTGCTTCTGCTCTGCCTCGCTGAGCTTCCGGACGCTGTCGCGGATTTCGTCGGTGGAGTGGATCAGCATCATGTACTTCATGTCCGTCCTCCTCGGTTCGAGACTGCCGCCTGTTCGACGAACGGACAACCGCGAAGGGGACAGCCAGGGAGGATGGATCGCGTGACGTCGTGGTACTCCTCGCCGCAGGCCCGGCGCTGGACCTGCGCGGCCCCGGGCGACAACGCCCGGAGCTTCCACGAGTCGCTCCCGGGCTATTCGCCGACTCGGTTGCTCTCCGTACCAGACCTCGCCGCCGAGTTGGGTGTCGGCCGGGTGCTGGTCAAGGACGAGTCGTCGCGGCTTGGGCTGCCGGCGTTCAAGGTGCTTGGCGCCTCCTGGGCCTGCCGCCAGGTGCTCCAGCGTGAGCCGGGGGTCACGCTCGTGACCGCGACTGACGGCAACCATGGCCGCGCGGTCGCCCGGATGGCGGCCCACTTCGGAGTGTGTGCCACCGTCTTCGTTCCCGAGGTCATGCTCTCCGAGACCGCGCAACGTATTGCCGACGAGGGCGCGAAGGTGGTCTGGGTGGACGGCGACTACGACGAGACAGTCCGGCGGGCCGCGACCTTCGCCGAGCGGGCCGGTCATGCGCTGGTTCAGGACACCGCGTGGGACGACTACGAACAGGTTCCCGCCTGGATCGTGCAGGGTTACCGGACGCTGCTCGACGAAATCGACGACCAGCTCGGCGCGACCCCGGGATCTGGTCGCTGTCCCGGTCGGCGTCGGGTCGCTGGCCGAGGCGGTGGTGCGCCACTACCGGGCAGTCAGTCGGCAGGGCGGGACTCAGCCGAGCGTGCTCTCGGTCGAGCCCGACACCGCAGCCTGCGTCCTGGCCAGCCTGACCGCCGGTCGGCCCACCACGGTGCCGACCGCGACGACCGTGATGGCCGGCCTCAACTGCGGCACCGTCTCCAGCTCCGCCTGGCCGGTGCTGTCGGCCGGCTGCGACGCGGCCGTCGCCGTGTCGGACGAGGTCGCGCTTCGCGCCGTCGCCGATCTCGACCGGCTCGGGATCTCCTCGGGCCCCTCAGGCGCCGCGGCGCTTGCCGGCGTCCGCGCCGCTCTGATCAGCCCGGCGCGGCGGGGCGCTCTTGACATCGACGACGACGCCGTCGTCGTCCTGCTCAACACCGAAGGAAACACCCGATGACCCACACCGTTCGCAACGACCGTCTCGCGGATCGGTCATGAGCGCGGCCACGATGACGGTCCTTGACCTGCTTGACGACCTCATTCGCATCGACTCGACCAACCCGAGCCTCGACCCCCGGGGTGCGGGGGAAGTGGAGATCGCGGCGTACGTGGCCGAGTGGGGCCGAGCGGCCGGTCTGCGGGTCGAGCTTGTCGAACGCGCCCCTGGCCGGCCCAGCGTCATCCTCCGCGGCGGCGGCAGCGCCAAGGGTCGGCGGCTGCTGCTGTGCGGCCACCTGGACACGGTCGCGCTGGCCGGCACCGAGGAGCCGCTCACGCCACGGGTGGACGGCGACCGGCTGTACGGCCGAGGTGCCTACGATATGAAGGCGGGCCTCGCCGCCGCGCTCGTCGCCTGCCGGGACGCGGCCCGCGCCGGCATCAGCGGCGAGGTCATCGTGGCTGCCGTCGCCGACGAGGAGCACGCCAGCATCGGTGTGCAGGAAGTGCTCACCCATCTCAACCCGATCGGCATCGACGCCGCCGTGGTCACCGAGCCCACCGAGCAGCAGGTCGGCATCGCGCACCGCGGGTTCGTGTGGACCGAGGTCACCGTCACCGGTGTCGCCGCCCACGGCTCACGGCCACACCTCGGCGCCAACGCGATCTACGCTGCCGCTCATCACCTGGTCGCCTTCGATCAGCTCGACCAACAGTTGCGGGCACGGCCCCACCCCTTGCTCGGCCCAGGCAACTTGCATGCATCCCTCATCACGGGCGGCACCGGGGAGTCCACCATCCCGGACCGATGCATCTTCACAGTCGAACGGCGAACCCTGCCCGACGAGACCCTCGAGGGCGTCCAAGCCGATGTCGCCGATGTGCTTCAGCGCAGCCGGTCCACCGACCAGCGCGTTTCCGTCACCGCGCGGACCGTCCTGCACCGGTCGCCCATGCAAACACCCCGCGACGCTGACATCGTGACGGCGTTGCTGGCCGCAGCCGGGCCCGGCACGACCGTGGCCGGTATGTCGTACTGGGCGGATGCGGCTTTCCTCGCCGCGGCCGACATCCCGACCGTCCTCTACGGCCCAGAGGGCGACGGAGCCCACGCCGATGTGGAATGGGTAAGCCGCTCCGGCACCGGCACTACGGCAGCAGTCCTCACGCGCCTCGCGGCGGACTTCTGCCGCTGACGTCCACCGCGACCGCCGTTGCTTGGTGCAATACCTCGCAGTACTATGCATCGTACTTCTAGGGTATGAACGGGTGAGGGCTCTGAAGGTCGCGAAAGATCTGGTAGCCGCCTCGGCGACACCGATGGTGCTCGGCATCCTGGCGGACGGGCAGAGCTACGGCTACGCCATCCTCAGGCGGATCAGCGAGCTGTCCGGCGGCGAGCTGGACTGGACCGAGGGGCTGCTATACCCGTTGCTGCACCGGCTCGAGCGCCTCGGTTACGTGGAGTCGAGCTGGCACTCGGTGACCGGCGAGCGCCGGCGCAAGGACTACCGCATTACCGACCACGGGCGGGCTGAGCTGGCCGAGCAGCGTCGCCAGTGGGACACCGTCGTGGACGCACTCAAGGAGATCTGGTTCGGCCGCGGCGACCGCGGGCCGCTGACGGCGATCCCGTTGGAGCACCGAGCATGACTGCGCAGGAGGGTCAGGACGAGCTGGAGGCGCAGTTCACGCACTGGCGTCACTACGTGCAGCGCCGCCGCGAGTTGCACCCGCCAGACGCCGACGAGCTCGAAGATCATCTACGCGGTTCGGTCGACGAACTGGTGGCGGCCGGACTGAGTGCGGACGAGGCGTTCCTGGTCGCAGTCAAACGGATGGGTAGCCTCGACGAGCTGTCCCGCGAGTTCGCCCGGGAGCATTCGGAACGGCTGTGGAAGCAGCTGGTGCTGGCCGGCGGGACCAGCGGCCCGGTGGCGGATACGCGGACGCGGCAAGAGTTGCTGGTGATGGTCATCTGTGCAGCCGGCGCGGCGGTGTCCATCAAGGTGCCGGGACTGTTCGGGCTGAGGTTTGGCGAGGACGGCGCGTTCTACGGCCCCAACCTCAGCTTGTTCGCGCTGCCCTGGCTGGCGGCATTCCTCGCCTGGCGCCGGCAGATCCCACGCCGGTTGATCGAGACCCTGGTGGCGCTGTTCGCGCTCGGCGCCGTGGCGGCCAACGCCTATTCCCTCGCCGACACGTCGCAGTCGGTGGTCCTCACCAGCCTGCACCTCCCCATCGCCCTTTGGCTCGTGGTGGGCTTGGCCTACGTGGGCGACGACTGGCGCGCGTCCCGGCCCCGCATGGACTTCATCCGCTTCAGCGGCGAATGGTTCGTCTACTTCGTCCTTATCGCCCTCGGTGGCGGCGTGCTGATGGCGTTCACGTACGGCACCTTCGAGGCGATCGGGATCGAGGCTGAGGAGTTCATCACGCAGTGGCTGCTTCCCTGCGGCGTGGTGGCCGCGGTTGTGGTGGCCGGGTGGCTGGTCGAGGCCAAGCAGAGTGTGGTCGAGAACATCGCCCCGGTGCTCGCGCGGTTGTTCACGCCCCTGTTCACGGCCATTCTGCTGATCCTCCTCATCGCCATCGCTTCGACCGGCGCCGGCATCGACGTCGAGCGCGAAGCACTGATCCTGTTCAACCTTCTGCTGGTCGTGGTGCTGGGACTGCTGCTCTACTCGATCTCGGCCCGCGATCCGCTGGCCCCGCCCGGCCTGTTCGACAAGCTGCAACTCGCCCTCGTGGTCAGTGCGTTGGCTATCGATGTGCTGGTACTGGTCGAGATCACCGGGCGGATCAGCGACTACGGCACCACGCCGAACAAGGCCGCAGCGCTCGGCGAGAACGCCATCCTGCTTGTCAACCTCGCCTGGTCGGCCTGGCTGTTGCTGAGGTTCGTCCGCCGGCACACGTCATTCATGGCGCTCGAGCGTTGGCAGACCGACTACCTGTCGGTCTACGCCGCGTGGGCCTGGATCGTGGTCCTCGTGTTTCCTCCGCTGTTCGGCTACGCCTGACCGCGGATTGCCGCGGGCGATCCCGGCGTTGGGAACCATCGCCAGACAACCGCAGACTGGCCGAGCGTCCAGGCCGTGTTGCACACCCAGTAGACGAGCAACGCCACCGGAACGACGCCGCCGGTGACGAGCACACCGACGGCCAAGATCGCCGGGGCCATCTGCTGAATCCTGGTCATCGCCTCGGGCAGGTCGGTGAGGAGGGTGTTAGTCCCAGCCAGGTACTTCTGAGTGACGAACGAAAGCAGGGCCGCCGCGCCCGCCAGCCCTGCCACCACTGCAAAGTGGGCCAGATCGGCGCCGAGGTAGCCCCGCCCGGCCAGCGGGACACCAAACAGGCTGGCGGCACCGAGGGACGCCACCAGCGCAGGATTCATCGCACCGACCGCCACTCCGGCGGCCACGGCGGCGATCACGTGGTAGAGCGCCAGCCAGATCGGCAGTTGCAGCAGCAGCGGCAGGCAGCCCAACCGCGGCACGTTGTGCTCGGCTGCGATGCGACGCCGCTCGTCCATGTAGGCGCGCATGCTGTCGGGGTCTTTGCGGTTGCGGTACTTCTTGTCGAGCGCCGTTAGCTGCGGCCTGGCCCGAGCCGAGGTATGAGCCAGCCGAACAGCGTGAACGGCCAGCGGCAGCAACGCCACTCGGACAGCGGCAACGACGGCGGCGATACACAGCACCCAGGTGGCGCCGGACGCCGGATTGGCCCCGAGTGAAGTGAGTGCGGCGTGGGCCGCAGCGGCGATGGCCGCGAGTGCATGCGACAACGGATCGAGGAAAAACATGACGTGCTCCTGGTTGAGAAAGGGTGAACAAAGCCGTGGCTCGCTCGAGGCGAGCGTCAGGCCAGTCCAGGAGCACGCGGGCGGAGTGGGTCGTGTACCGGGTCGGTGACCCGTCCGGACAGGATCGGCCGCGCGTCGTCGACGGTCGACGGCAGCGCGGTATACGTACGGGCCGCCAGAGCCACATAGCGCACGCCGAACCGGACCAGCGCCGCGAGGACCAGCGCCAGAAGGGCCAGCGTGATCGTGCCCGACGCGTCCGTCGTCGCCATGAGCTGCGACGGCAACAGGATGGCGAGCACTGCGCCGGCCATGCCGGCGAGCGCGACACAGGCACGCGCGATCACATCCTCGCGTGCCTGATTCATGGCGCGATAGTACGTCGGGGTAAGCCTCGGCGTGACAGGCTGCCACCGTGCTGCCGTCGACGATCGCGACTATGGACTATCACACCGGCGGGGAGCCGTTCCGGATCGTGGAGGATCCTCCGGTGCCGATCCCAGGCTCGACCGTGGCCGAGCGCCGTGCCAGTGCGATCGAGGACGACGACGTGCAGGGCCTGCGGGCGGTGCTGTGCTCGGAGCCTCGCGGGCATGCCGACATGTACGGTGGGTTCATCGTGCCGCCGGACGATGACGGTGCTCACTTGGGCGTGCTGTTCTGGCACAAAGACGGCTTCTCGACCGCATGCGGGCACGGCACCATCGCGCTGGGTGTGTGGGCCGTGGAGACGGGCCGGGTCGCGGCGCCGGTGACGGGCAGCGTGGATGTGGTGATCGACGTACCGTCAGGCCGGGTGACCGCGCGGGTACACCGCGAGGACGCCCGGGTCGTCGCCGTCGACTTCGTCAACGTACCCAGCTGGGTAGTTGCCACCGACGTGCCGGTGTCCACATCCCGCGGCGAGGCGCGGGTGAGCGTCGCCTACGGT
>DATFRM010000041.1:0-3506 GCA_035263265.1 Actinomycetes bacterium | reverse complement strand
CTGCCCGAGCGGTTCGTTGTGGACGATCCGGAGCTGATCTACCTGGACGGCAACTCGCTCGGGCGGCTGCCGCGGGCAACCTTGACACGGCTGGCCGCCGTTACCGAACGCGAGTGGGGCAGCGGGCTGATCCGGTCCTGGGACACCTGGGTCGATCTGCCCGCGCGGTGCGGTGATCTCATTGCGCGCTCGCTGGTGGGTGCCGAGCCGGGCGAGGTGGTGGTGTCCGACTCCACGTCCGTCAACCTCTACAAGCTCGCAGTAGCCGCGCTGGATGCGCAACCCGGCCGCGACGTCATTGTCACCGACGACGACAACTTCCCAACCGACCGCTACATCGTCGAAGGCCTCGCCGCGCAGCGTGGGCTGGAGTTGCGGATGGTGGCCGGCGACCCGGTGCACGGGCCCAACCCGGACCGGCTGGCCGCGGCTATTGACGAGCGGACCGCGCTAGTCACGCTGTCCCACGTCGGGTACCGGTCGGCGGCGATCGCGGATCTGGCGGCGATCACCGCACTCGCCCATCGGCACGGCGCGTTGGTGCTGTGGGATCTGTGCCACTCGGCCGGTTCGGTACCGGTCGAGCTGGCCGCGGCCGGTGCCGATCTCGCGGTCGGTTGCACCTATAAGTACTTGAATGCCGGTCCGGGTGCGCCGGCATTCCTGTACGTCCGGCGCGATCTGCAGGCCAGCCTTCGGCAGCCGATCTGGGGCTGGTTCGGCCAGCGCGATCAATTCGCGATGGGCCCCGGGTACAACCCGGAGCCGGACATCCGGCGGTTCACCGTCGGCACTCCGGCGGTGCTCGGCGTCGCCGCCGTCGAGGAGGGGGTGAAGTTGCTGGCCGAGGCCGGCATCGACCGGCTCCGGGAGAAGGGCCAGCGGATGACGGGCTACCTGGTGGACCTCGCCGACCAATGGCTGGCGCCGCTGGGCTTCGACCTGGCCAGCCCGCGTGATCCGGACCGGCGTGGCTCGCACATCTCGCTGCGGCACGATGACGCGTGGCGCATCTGCCGCGCCTACATCGAGACCGCGAACGTCATCCCGGACTTCCGCGCGCCCGACCGGCTGCGGCTGGGCCCGGCGCCGCTGACGACCCGATACGTCCAGGTCTGGGAGGCGCTGGATCGGCTACGCCGCTTGGTGGAGTCGGGAGCGCACCTGGATTACGGCTCCGAGTGGAGCCGCGTTACCTGACTCGGTGCCTGGTTGCCGCCGTGGCGCTAGGAGTCCTGCTGGCGGCGCGGACCGAACAGGATCTCGTCCCAACTGGGCACGCTGGTCCGCTTACCCCGGACGCTTTCCCGGGTCGGGGGGCGGTCGGTCGGAGTGATGATCCGGTCGTCGTATGCACCGGTACGCCGTACCGGTGCGGTCGCGATCGCCGGCACGTGCGGCCGGCGGTCCCGGCTGGAGCGACCCGAGCTGGTCACCCGATGCCGAGCGGACTCATCGGCAGCGGCGGCCCGGGCGGCGGGACTGACCGGCCTGGCCGGATTAGCCGGATTGGCGGGATTGGCGGGATTGGCGGGATTGGCCGGAACTCGCGGCATGGGCTGGCGGGGCGGGCTGGGAGCCAGCGGGATCAGCCCGGCCATCGCCGGCACTCCGATCCGCGGCGGACCAGCCAATTCGGTTGCGGAGTCACTCGCCGGCCGATCATCGGCCTCGCCGCGAGGCGTGCCGTCGGTCCTGGCAGCGACCGGGGTTACCTTGCGGGCGCGGCGGGTGGGCTTGCGGGTCGAGGGGGCGCTGGTTGCCGGCGCGGCCGTGTCCTCGTCCGCGCCACGCCGTGCGCCCGGCGAGGCAGTCGCCGGGGTCGCTCGCTGATCGGTCAGCAGCGTGCGGGCCGCGCTGCCCTCGGCAGTGACGACGCGCCGACCCGGATCGAACACGAAATTGGCCTGCTTGGCTGCGTCGGCCAGCTGGTAGCCGACCCGGATCTGCCAGCGGCCGTCCTCCCGCCGCCAGGAGTCCCAGGTCGCGGCCTCGGGATCGCCGCCGAGCTCGCGCAGGCGCCGCTCCACCAGATCGCCGAGCAGCACCGGAGGGCCTTCGGCGGAAGCCGAGCTGCGAACCGCGGAACGCCGGGCCTGCCACGCCATGTGCTCGCGCTCGGCCAGCACCGGACCCTCGTACCGGCGAACGCGGTCCAACGGGATCTTGGCAGTCGCGGCCACCTGCTCGGCGGATTCGCCGGCGCGGATCCGGGCCTGGATGTCGCGTGGCCGCAATGACAGGTCCATCGCGATCTCGAGCTGGCCCATCCGGACCCGGTCACCACGCACCGCGGCCCGCAGCCGCTCGTCAACCTCCAGCGTGTAGTCACTGCCATCGCCGGAGCGCAGGAGCAGCTTGGCACCGTCATCGGTTGCCGAGATCAGGCGCAGCTCCTGCATGCGCACCTCCTTCGCGGGCGTCCCCGCGCTGCAGTGCTCCGAGGCTCGGGTCCAAGTCTCGCAAGCCGGGACGGTCAACCGCGGTACCTGGCCATCCGTGGGCGCGTCGCGCCCTCCGGCGGTCCCACCAATCAACTGAATCCATGATCAGGGTCTCCGAATCCCGGAATGCGGGACTGGCAACCCCCGATCACGGGACCGCGCCATGCACAGGCCGCGATGGGTCCACAAATCGTGCGGGTCCTGTTGTGTCGCAACGGGCGCGGCGCAACGGTCGCCTGATGCGCACTCAGCTAGCGACAGTGATCCACGAGCTGGCGACTGCGCAGGCAGGCGTGATCACGCATGGGCAGGCGCTCGAAGTCGGTCTGAGCAGTAGCGCGATCCACCGTCGCACTCAGTCGGGTGCTTGGCGCCCCATTCACAAGGCGGTGTACACCATTTGGTCCGGGCCGCTGTCAACGCTCGCGGGGGTGTGGGCCGGCCTGCTCTACGCCGGCTCGGACGCGGTCGCCAGCCACCAGACCGCCGCGTGGCTCGACGGCTTCGGCGAGCCGCCGGCCTCTATAGACATTTCGGTCCCGCAGCCGCGCAATCTACGAGGCCTGCCCGGCGTCCGCTTCCATCGCTCGACCTGGCTTGCAATGCGGCGTCATCCGACCAAGACGCCGCCTCGCACCCGGATCGAGGAAACCGTGCTTGATCTGGTCGAGCTGGCGAGGACGGTCGACGACCTGTCCGCACCGGTGACCCGCGCCTGCCGCGCTCGGCTGACCTCCCCAGAACGGATCGCGGCCGCAGCTGCCGGTCGGCGCAAGCTCAAATGGCGCGAGGACCTCACCCTGGTGCTGGCCGATGTGTCCGAGGGCGCCCATGCGTTCCTCGAGCGGCGCTACCTGATTCGGGTTGAGCGCGCGCACGGTCTGCCACGCGGGTCTCGGCAACACGTGATCAGACGGAGCGGGCGATCCGAGTACAAGGACGTGTACTACGACGAGCCGTATCACGTTGTCGTCGAGCTCGACGGACCGGTCGGACACAGCAGTGATCTGGACCGGCTGCGCGACATGGCTCGCGACAACGCGGACACTCTCGATGGGCGGC
>DATFRM010000040.1:0-11397 GCA_035263265.1 Actinomycetes bacterium | reverse complement strand
ATGCGGATGCCACCGGACCAGCTGAGCCTCACATTTGCCGCCCTGGCCGACCCGACGCGGCGAGCCATCCTGGCGCGTCTCGCCGACGGACAGGCCACGGTGAACGAGCTGGCTGAACCGTTCTCCGTCAGCCTCCAAGCGGTCTCCAAACATCTCAAGGTGCTCGAGCGGGCCGGGCTGATCACCCGCGGCCGCGACGCGCAGTGGCGGCCGTGCCGCCTGGAGGTCGCACCCCTTGGCGTCGCTTCGGACTGGATCGAGCGCTACCGGGATATCGCGCGTGACCGGCTCGACCGGCTCGACCAGGAGATCCATCGCATTCAGCACGTCCAGCGCATCGACAACATCGAGAAAGGATCAGACCATGAGCGAGACTGAGTTCGTCATCGAGCCGGGCCGCCAGGACATCGTGATCACGCGGGTCTTCGACGCGCCGCGCGATGTGGTGTTCAAGGCGATCACCGACCCGGCCCTGATCCCCAAGTGGTGGGGACCACGCCGAGTCGACACCGTCGTCGACCAGATGGACGTCCGGCCCGGCGGCCGGTGGCGGTTCACCCACGGCGACGACGACAAGAACGTGTACGGCTTCAGGGGTGTGTACCACGACGTTGTGGCCCCGGAACGGATCGTCCAGACGTTCGAGTTCGAGGGCGCGCCGGGCCACGTCGCGCTCGAGACGCTGACGCTCGAGGACGCCGGCGGCAAGACCAGGTATGTGGCCCAGGCCGTCCACCAGTCGGTCGAGGCCCGCGACGCGATGGTGGAGTCCGGAATGGAGGGCGGCGCCCGGGAGACCATCGACCGGCTCGACGAGGTGATCAAGAGCCTGCTCTAGTGCCGGGTGCAGCGGCCCCACCCCTCGACGACCGCCCCGGGCTCTCCTTCCTGATCATTAGTGCCGTTCTGCGCAGACAAACCGCCCAAACTGGGTGATCAATTGCGCAGAACGGCACTAATGATCGGCCACACGATGGGGCGCAGTCGGCTCCTCGACCCATCTGGTATGGACCGAACGTGCTATCCCGGCGACGGTCGGTGACTGCTAGCTTTCCCGCCGGGGAGGGGTCAACAAGGGGGCGGCACCATGGATCGGGATTCTGGCGTTTCACTGCGGGGCGGCGAAGAGACCGAGGGCGACCAAGCAGGAGGATCGAAGCCTCGCCGCTTCTGGCAGTTCTGGCTGAGCCTGCCTGGGTTCATTACCGCGATCGCCAGCTTGCTCGGGGCACTGGCTGCCTTAGCCGCGCTGTTCGTCCATCAGAACCAGCAGCTCACGCAGCGCACCGAGGCGCTGCAGCAAGCCACCTCGAGACCGCAGCCGACCGTGACGGTCACCGAGACCGTCACCGCCTCACCACCGCCATTGCCCGGACCCGGGCCAGGCCCCAGCCCCACGGTTCCCCCGCCACCCGGGAGCCGGTACCTAGCCGATCTTGACCCAGTCGATGTGGGTTTCGCCTTCTACTCGCCCGAGACTGCGATCATGTCTAACCGTTCGTACCCGCACAGCGTGGAAGTGGGCTGCACTGACAGTTACATGATCTACAACACAAGCGGATCGAGTAAATTGATCGCCACCCTTGGTGTGGCCGACAGCGCTTCGGACGCGAACGGGGCGATCGCCGACATCTCGTTCTACGACCAAGACGACCGCCAGATCGACAAGACCTTCAGTGTGTCCGTTGCCCATCCAACTGCGGTGACGATCGACCTGACCGGTGTGGTCCAAACTAAGATCACCTGCTCGGGTCGAGACCGGGTGAATGACGACTCCCGGTGGTTCCACGTCATGCTCGGAGATGCCGCACTGGCCCCGTAACGACCAGGCACGCGCGATTACCGGTTCCAGCGGCCGTCGGACTTGGCGCCCTCGACCTCGGCAAGACCGGACGGGCGCATCCGGCCGGAGGCGATCAGGCGCTCCGCCAGCTCCTTGTTGGACGCCGACCAGTTGGATCGCCGCCGTCGCGGTTGGTAGCGCAGTATGTAGTAGTCGTCGTCGTATCGATACATCTTCGAGTCGACCCAGCCGAAGCACACCGCCACCTCGGTCGCCTCTGGGAGCGTGACCGTCGGGATCCCGCGCCCTTTCTTGGCGAACTTCACCCAGAGACCTGGTTGGTCCCGGTGGTTGGCGTCGAGCCAGTGCTCGAACGCCTGTTGGCTCTCGAACGGGAGCACGAGCCATCCGTCGGACGGGTGGCGCTCGGCACCAGCGGCAGCCATGCCGCGGATTCTGCCAGCGGCGGGCTCGCTACCGGAACTGCCGGAAGTACGTCCGGATCTCGCTGACCAGGAGCTCCGGCACCTCCATCGCCGGGAAGTGGCCGCCGCGTGGATACTCGACCCAGTGGCCGATGGCCTGACCGGGGTCAAGCAGCCGGCGCAGCAGAGTCGGCTCCCCGAACACCGCCCAGCCCTGCGGGGTCGCCGACGGCGCCGGCCAATCGAGCGAGTGCGCCGCGGTGTAGATGAACTGGGCGGCCGACGCACCGGTACCGGTCAGCCAGTAGAGCATCACATTGGTCAGCAGCTGGTCCCGGTCGACTGCCTCATCCGGTAGCTCCGCCGCCGGGTCGGTCCACTCCTTGAACTTCTCCACGATCCAGGCGAGTTGGCCGACCGGAGAGTCGTTGATCGCGTAGCCCAGCGTCTGTGGCCGCGTGCCCTGGATCTGCAGGTAGCCGCGGCCCTCCTTCGCATAGGCGTGCATGTACTCCAAGCGCTCGCGCTCGGTCTCCGACAGGTTGGGCACCTCGTTGGGAAGTAGGGCCTCGATCAGCGCGGTGCCCGTCCAGTCGGTGTTGACGTGCACGGCGACCACGTGCTCGTGATCGACCTCGCCGAGCATCCCGGTGACGCCCGCGCCGATGTCCCCACCCTGCGCCACGTATCGCTCGTACCCGAGCCGGCTCATCAGCGTCGCCCAGGCACGTGCGATGTGCCTCATCCCCCAGCCCGGCTCGGCCGGCACGGAGAAGCCAAACCCGGGTAGCGACGGCGCCACCACGTGGAACGCGTCGGCCGGGTCGCCGCCGTGCGCCCGCGGATCCGTTAGTGGCCCGATCATGTTCATGAACTCGACCACGGAGCCCGGGTACCCGTGCGTGATCACCAAGGGCAGCGCGGCCGGCTCCGGTGAGCGGACGTGCAGGAAGTGCACGCGCTGTCCGTCGACGATAGTCGTGTACTGCGAGAACTCATTGATCGCGGCTTCCTGCTTGCGCCAGTCGTACCCGCCGGCCCAGTAGCCGACCAGGTTCTGCAGGTAGCCGAGCGGCACGCCACGGCTCCAACCGGCGTCCGCCACCTCGCCGGTCCAGCGGGTTCGGATGAGCCGGTCCCGCAGATCGTCGAGGTCCGCTTGCGGTATGTCCACCCGAAACGGCCGGATGGTGGCATCGGACTGGTCGGATCCAGGGGTAGTTCCGGTGCTGCCCACTACACGCTCCTCCGTCTCGGCACGGCATTCCGTCGGGCTCGGCGCCCGCTGACCAGACGCCTCCAGGGCGACCGCGGGTTGCAGCGACCTCGCGCCGATTACCATCCCGGCGTCGTCGCCCCACCCGCAAGATCACTGTTTCAGTGATCGTTATAACCGCGGACCTGCGGTTGGGCACTAAGCGATCATGGAACCAGCGATCGTGGTTCACGATGGATCGATTACCGCGGATCAGCCCGGAGGATTCGCGTTGTGGACCAGCTCCAGCGCCATCTCCGGGAACCAAGCGCCAGCCGGCGGGTCCATCATGCCGCGCACCGGATCAGGTGAACCGGGCGCATCCCATCGGTTGCACTGCCCGTCCGACTCGCCCGGGATCTTGATCCACAGGTAGGCGTCGAGCAACGCCACACCGGTATCGGCGGTCGGTCGCAGGCCGACTCCGCGGTCCGGCGGATTACACCAGTCCTGAGGATCGGAGCCGAACGAACCAGGCGGGATCGCCGGTGGAACCCAGCGGCCCTGCCCGTTGCGGCTGGTGTCGATGACGAAGTGGTCGGTGGACGGCACACCCATGCTGGCGAAGGTCGCGTCGACCGAGGCGACGTAGTCGTCGGTGTAGTTGCAGCAGGCGAAGTCCGGCGGCGCGTACTGGCCGGGGCACCAACCCGGCTGCCCGAACGCCCATGACGCGGGGTTGGTCGCGCCGGCGATGCAACCGGACACCCAGCGTCCGTAGATGGCGGAGTCGTGGGTGGACTGGTAGTTCGAGACGTTGAGGAAGAGGCCGCGAGCGTTCAGCACGCCGGCCTTGATCAACCGATCGGCAGCCTCGCCGACACCAAGCCACCGGGCGTGGGTGCCGTCGAGGTACACATCGGTGTTCCCAAGCGCACCGAGTCGATCAACCGCATAAGTCAGCTGCTCGAACCGGTGGGCCGGGTCGGCCTCGGGCGCGGGCGCACCATCAACCGTCGGTTGGCACCACTCCATCGGGCCGAACAACGGTTGGAAGTAGGGGATGATCCCGAGCCCGTCCGGCTCCAGGATCACCACCGCACGGTCGGTGCCAATCCCGTCGGCGAGACCGTCGATCCAAGCCTTGTACGCGGCGGTGTTCGCGGCGCCGCCGGCGGAGAACTGCGAGCAATCGCGATAGGGCACGTTATAGGCGACCAGGACCGGCACGGACCGCTTGCCCGCGGCTCGGTTGACCGTGGCGCGGGCGCTGCTCTCGACCTGGTGGGGTGTTCCACCGGTGAACCAGACCGCCTGCGGCGTCTCGATCAACGCGGCGACTCTGTCGGCATCGGCGCGGTTGCCGGCGGCCGTGAGCTTCGCGATCTGTTGGACCGCCCCCTGATTCGGCTTGGGTGTGTAGAGCTGCACGCCCGGCTCGAGCACGGCATCGGTGGTCGACATGCGCAGACCCGCCTGGACGGGAGGAGTAACAACGAACAGAGCGGTCGCGGTAGCGATGGAAGCGACTAATGCGGCTCGGCTGGCGGGGCCTCGAAGCGACACCTCGTCCTCCTTCTCGGCGCGCTATCGGAGCGGCACCGACGATCGTGGGAGCGCTCTCACGAGAGAGGTTGGCCCTGATTGGCCGACCCGTCAAGGGGTCGTTCGCCATCGCTGCGAGGCATCGTCGGCGGGCGTCGGCCAGGTCGCAGGAGACCTTGGAACTGGCACCATGAGCGCAGGATTCGGAGCAGGGAGGGACGCCATGGGCGCCGCAGAACCGGTACACAAGATCGCCCCACCGGAACGGACCGAGGGCGAGGCCACATCAGGGATTACCCGCGAGCAGGCGATTGCCGTGGACGGCATGTGGGCCGGGGTTGCCCGGACCGAGGCGCATGCCATCAGCGGCTGGCATCACCACGCCGACTACGACACGTCGATCTACGTGGTCAGCGGCGTCCTCCGGATGGAGTCGGGACCGGCCGGATCGGAGACCGTCGACGCCGGCCCCGGCGACTTCCTGTACGTGCCCAAGGGAGCGATCCACCGGGAGGGCAACCCCGGAGACGCGGAGAGCCAGGTCGTCGTCGTCCGCGCCGGCCGGGGTCCAGTGGTGGTCAACGTCGACGGGCCGGCTCCCGGCTGAGCCGCGAACGAACGGTGCGCCCACTCGTTACCGATCATTACTGCCGCTCTGTGCAATTGATCACCCACTTTGCGGCGTTTGTCTGCGCAGAACGGCAGTAATGATCGGGAAGTAGGCAGGGAGGTTGCACATGCCGGTCGATGCGGAACTGCAGGCTCGGATTCGCGAGTATCTGTACGGCACCGACGGCATCGCCGAAACGCGGATGACCGGTGGGGTCGGTTTCACACTGCACGGCAACCTGCTGTGCGGCGTCATGGGCGACGAACTACTGGTCCGGATCGGCAAGACCGACTTCGACCGCGTCATGTCCGAGGGCGTGGCGCATCCGATGACGATGGCCGGGCGGTCGAGCCGGAGCTGGCTGCTGGTACCGAAGGACGCGGTAGCCGAGCCCGCCGAGCTGGCCCGCTGGATCGACCGCGCCAAGGCATTCGTCGACACCCTGCCGGCGAAGTAACCGATCAGGCCGTGTCGGGCTCGTTGTGGTAGTCCAGCTCCCCCGCCCGGATCTCGGCGGTCAACCGGTTCTGCGGTGGGGCGAGCGGGCACGCCCAGCTGGCGTCATACGCGCACGACGGGTTGTAGGCGTAGTTGAAGTCCAGCCGCACCCGGTCCGGCCCCTCGAACGTGAGCCCTCGGCCGAACGTGCCCTTGACCGTGTCGGCGAGGTAGCGGCCACCGCCGTAGGTTCGCGATCCACTGGTGGAGCGCGCCGTCCCGTCTCGGAACGGCAGGAACAGCCCACCGCCGTACGCCTGGAGCCAGAACAGCGTCAGCGGCCCCCACGGAGTGTCGAGCACGCCCATCGGCCGGTAGCGCAAGATCCCGTCCTCGCCACCGGTGTCGATCTCAACGGTCTCGTCCGGACTCGGCCCTACCGCGGTCATCGGCACCACGACGCGCGCGGCATCGGACTCCGGGAAGTACCGCAGCCCGCCGAAGTCGGCCCGCTCGGCCGCCGGGAGCGCGGACTGCGGATGGGTACGGAACAGCTCGTCGCGCGCTCGCCGGAAGCCGGCCAGATCGGTATCCGCGAGGTACATCCGGGCAACCTTCTCGCGGTAGTCCGCGAGCGAAACGGCATCCACGCCGCCACCGTAGCCCGGCATCAGCCGGCGCAAGCTCGCCGACCCCGGCATGATCAGGGGCGCTCGGCGCCGCCTAGCGGAACCAAGCACCCCTGATCATAAGGCCGAGCTCGGACGCTACTGGTCGGCCCAGTACGCGGCCGTGCCGACCATGGCCCACTCCCGTTCCGGATCGGCGCGGTAGAGCGGGTTCATCGCGAACACCGTCATCCGGGACGTTCCCGCCGTGTTCAGCCCATGGGTGATCACCGCGGAGGACGGCGCGGTCGCCGACTGCGCATCCTGCCTCCAGAAGCCGGACGCCACGATGTTCGACCACGGGAGCCCAGGCAGCCGGCCGTCGACCGTCCAGGACGCTGGAACGGAGGTAAGCCAGGTCGGCGGATCCATGATCGCGGTGTCTTGTGCCGGATACGCCCCGACGATCTGGCTCCCGGCACCACCAAGGTTGTTCCAGTTGACGATCGCGCTGCGACCAGCACCGGTTCGGGAGCCCGCCGCCAGCCCGCTCACCAGCGCGCCGCTGGTCAGGAAGTTGGCACCGTTGGCGCCGACACCTAGGTAGCCACCACCCGCGGCGAAGAACGACTGGAGCCTGGCCCGGGCCGTCGGATTGGCTGCCGACGGGTACGCCCCGCCGTTCCAGATCGCGTCGTAACCCGGCAGCGGATCCTGGGGCGCGGAGTTGAGCGCGGCGGTCGACATGAAGTCCACCGGGAAGCCCAGGTCGCGCAATGACCATACGTCCTGGTTCGCATTGCCGGTCAGCACCAGAACGCGCGGCACTCGGTCGATCGGCTCGAGCGACGGCATGGCCGCGCTAGCTCCAAGCCGCTGGAACCAGACATCGTTGGCCCGGCCGGTCGCGGACAGCGCCACCTTGGTCTGAGAGTCCGCGGGGAACACCGCGGATCCGGCCGGCAGGATCCCGCCGGTCGCGCTGCCGAACGGGCTCGTCGCGAGCTGGACCGGTACCCCCGCCTCGACCAGACCGTTCAGCGTTCGCACCGCGGACGGCGAGTCGATCACCAGTGCGTAACCGTCTGCGACGCCCGGCTCAACACCACCGAGCAGATGGCTGGCCTTGAGGACCCGGTTGGTCTGCGGCGTGAAGTCGGCTCCGCGCGGAATCAGCAAGACGTCCGCGCCCCACAGGAACCCGTGGCTCCACGCGCCTGGTGGTGCGTACAGCTGGCCGATGTCGTTGGAGATGTCCACGCCGATAGCCAGCGCGGTGTCGACCAGGCCGCGCCGGGCTTGAGTCATCGGGATCACGTATGAGCCGGTCTCGTACGTCCGGCCGTCAGACATGGTGGCCTGCTTCAGCTCTTCTACGACGACACCGTTCGTGAGCAGCCACCGCACCAGCCGGTTGGCCTCTGGCTCACTCCGCTGACCGGTCCCCATCGGGATCACGAACGCGGTCGGGTACTCGTGCATCCAGTTGTTGGCCTGGTCGAACGGCGGCGGGCAGCAGTCCGGCCGAGCGGCGTTGGTCACGCCGCGACGGTAGAACTCGAGCTGGTCGGCAAGCAGGTCGTGCCGGTTGCCCAGGTCGTACTGCAATGTGGACCAGCTGACCATGTACTGCGCCAGCCGGGAGCCGAGACGGCCCAACCGCTCGGGGGGCAGGGTCACACCGGGCAGCGCACAGTTCTGGTCGATCCGGTTGCACATCTCGACGGTGGACGCGTTCAGCCCGATGTGCTGGGCGTACATCGCCGTGTAGAACGGACCCCAGTCGTCCCAGCCCTCGGCCACCGCCGGTCCGGGCGTGCTGCCGTCCGGGCATAGGCCGTCCGGTCCCGGCCCCTCGCCGGTGGAACACCACTCGTTGATCGGGCGGGTGATATCCATGCCGACCGAGGCGAGTGCGGCCTGGTTCGCGTCGATCCGGCGCTGGTTCCACTTCAACCACAGGTCGTACTCGATGCTCGGGTTGTGCGGCTTGGTGGTCGCCTCGACCAGCGTCGGCGTCACGTAGCCGTGCAGATCCAGTACATCCGGCGGCAGCCATTCCTGCATGATCGCGACGGAGGCCTGCGCCTCCGACTGCGACTGGGTCAGGTAGTCGCGGTTGAGGTCGAAGCCGTTTCCGTTCGTCCGGGTGCCCGCGATCCGGCCGTCCGGGTTCTGGATGACGTTGAACACCACAACCGTGTGATCCAGGACCGCGTCCACCTCGGCGTCGGCGCCGTATGGCGTGGTGGCGAGCCGCTCGATGAGCTGGAACTCCGCATCCACACCCTCGTACTCGTTGCCGTGGATGCCGCCCTGGATGAAGATCGGGACCTTGACGTCATCGCCGTACCGGTCGAGCAGCGCCCGGGCCCGCACCGGATCCGTCATCGCGATCTTGCGGATCTGTTGCCAGGCCTGGAAGTCCTGCCGCTGCCGCACGGTGTCCAGAGCGTTGATCGTCACCTGGTACAGGTCGCGACCGAGGGCCGACCTACCGGCAACACCGACGGTCATGCGCCCATTGCTTCGGGCCGCGATCGAGTCGAGCGTGCACCCGATCGCGTAGTACGGGATGTGCGGGAAGCTGCCAACCGGGTCGGCCGGATCGGTTCCGTCTGGCAGGTTCTCGGCGGCATCCGGCATCGGCGTGCCGCACCACGGTGGACTTACATCGGCGGTCACCGGCGCCGATGAGGTCAGCACAACAGTCACTTGGGCCAGACCAATTAGGGCTACGCATGCGAATAATCGAGACCGACGTAACATCGGCACCCCTCTCCTGAGAGCTGCCCCCCTGATCGTGGTCTGCAGCGTGAGCCTAGCGACGCCGCGCCATCCCGGGGAGGAGTCAAACGGAGATCGGGGTCAGCGCTGCTGGTACCTGAGCTGGAATACACCCGCCTCGTCCAAGCCGATGACGCAGGTCATGGGCATTGGCCGAGCTGGCCTGCCGCGCACGGTGTGCGCCGGTCATACCGCCACGCTAGACCGGCGGGCGCGACCTATTCGGGTTCGTTCTCCGGCTCGGCGTCGATGGCTTCCTGGACCTCGTGGATCTTGTCGAGGGTGGCGCCCGACTGCTCCGCGGCAAGGTTGGCCAGCGCGCGCGCCTTGGCCGCATCCCGCCGCGCCAATGCGGCATTGCGGGCGGTCGTCTGCAGGAGTCCCCCTACCGAGACCTCGGTTCCGCGCTTGAATCCGAGCGCATCCGCAGTCCCGTCGCTGAGCTTTACCCTGTCGTTCAGCTGCACGTCATTCTCCTGATCTAGCCACGCTTCGTAGTCGAATCTGGGTATCGGCTGCGGGCGCGGATGGTAGTCCGGCCCGCGCGAGTTGCCGGTGAGCCCGTTACCGCCTGACCCGCCGGCCACGTACTCGTCCATCTGGCCCTTCAGCTGGCCATCGACATTGGGCTCGTCCAGCAGGGCCAGGTGGGCGTGCAAGTCGAATCCGCCGTGTTCCTCGTCGCGGACCCAGGCGGCCCAGCCGATCGCCCGAGCGACCCGGATGAAGTCCTCGCGCTCGTTAGGCGTCAGGGTTCGCATCCGGATGTCGAGTGCTCCCGACTTGTCGTGGTAGCCGGCTGAGGCTTTGGCCCCCTTGCCGTCCTTGAACGCGCCCTGAATGATGACCAGCTCTTGCCCGAAGTCGCGGCAGATCTGGGTCCAGGCCGCCACCATCCGGCGCGACATGAACAGCGGATCGCCATCGCTCTCCTGGCCGAACTGAACCTTGTCGGTTGGCAGATCCATGGCGCCCCCCTTACAGCTACTCGCCACAGAATCCTCGACCGGGCAGGAGTTGTCCATGACCCGGACGGGCCAAAACGCGCTGCCCAGCCCGCCTCTAGCGAGCGGCGCCCAGCGCGTGCTCCAGCGCCAAGTCCAGGTAGGTGATCAGCTGATCGGGCGTCGGCACCCCGGCGCCCGGCATGAAGACCAGCCGGCGCGTCTGCCGCAACTGACCCTCGCCCTCTAGCAAGCCATCGGGGTCGGGCAGCGCCGCCCCATGCTCCAGATAGACCACTACCCGGTCAGGCTGGGGAAAGATCGTCCCGAGCAGACCCGCCTGCGGATGTCGCAACCCGAGCGCCTGCCAGCCTGGGTATACCCGCTCGGTGAGATCGGGCAGCGCGCTGAGTGCCGCCGCCCGCAGTCGCCGGGCAAGCGCGGACACCACATCCGGCTGATCGTCGAGGATGCGGGTCCAGCCTTCCGGCTCGGGTACCGCCACCACCCCGCCATCATCGAACACCGGTCCGACAGGTTTGCACCCGCCTCAATGGCGATGGCCCCGCCGAAGCGGGGCCATCGCGATGGCTGAAATTACCTCCTAGTGATCAGTGATCGGGCCGCTCGACGACCTGGATCGCGTTCACCACCGGCGGGGCGTTACCCGCCCGCGCGACGAACCGGATGTTGAGCTGGCCGTCCGTCACCGGCACGAAGAACACGTGCTGGTCCGCGGCGAACGTGCCGACCTCACCAGCCGTGTCGTGCGCCGGCAAGGCGAAGTTGCCCTCGATGATGACGTCGTACAGGCGAGTGCCAGGAGCCGCGTTTATCAGCTCGGCGAACCGCAGATCGACCTCGTACACGCCGTTCGGCAGGCCGTCGAAGCGGTACTCGGTCGGACTCTGCCGCTGGGACTGGTACAGCTTGTCGTCGTCCGTACCGGAGATGCCCTTCTTGGTGGTACGGACGCTGGACGAGCTGTTGGTGTATCCCCAGCTGCCGGTTGTAAACGCCTTGTCGGCCGACCAGGTGTCACCGGACAGATCGACATAGGCG
>DATFRM010000039.1:0-5605 GCA_035263265.1 Actinomycetes bacterium | reverse complement strand
GCCGCGCTGGGCAGCTGCGGCTCCCGACGGTCGGGGAACGCGTCCGGGTACAGCGCGGCACCGGCCCCGGCCACCGGAATCCCGTCGAGCCGGGCGGCCGCGTCGGCAGGCCGGTCCACATGTGGCCCGTCCAGCCGCTGCCGGCCGGCGTACCGGGCCCAGTAGATCTCCTTGCGGCGCGCATCGGTGGCCACGCCGAATTCGTCCGGCAGCCCCGCGGCCTCCGCCAGCGCGTCCAGCGTGCATACCCCGAAGACCGGGATGCCCAGCGTCGCGCCGAGCACTCGGGCCGTGATCAGTCCGACGCGGAGACCGGTAAACGGTCCCGGGCCGACCCCGACCGTGATCCCGTCCAGTGCCGACCGCTCTACCCCGGCCTCGCGCAACACCGTGCGGATCCCGGGTGCCAGCAACTCGCCGTGCCGGCGGGGATCGACCACGGTGTGCTCGGCAAGCATCCGCGCACCGTCACAGACCGCGACGGTGACGGCCGGGGTCGCCGTGTCGAACGCCAGCACCAGCATGCCGCCAGGCTAGCCCGCGCTAGGAGGGTGCTGAGCAGCCCTGTCCGTAGCGAGCGGCGGCCACGCGTCGATCCGGCAAGGCCCGAGCGAGCCGTCGTAGTGGAGCTACGTGGGCGAGCGAGAACGCAGCCGGTCGGCGTGTGGCAGTCGCGCAGTAGGACTTGGGTTGTTCAGCACCCTCCTAGGAAATTCAGTCTGGCAGCACGAAGCCCGTCCACCGAGGGCCGACCGGACGGATCTTTACTGTACGCACCTCGGACGACTCCGCGTCCGCGCCGTGCGCACGCCAGATGGTGATCTCGAGCCGGTCGTCGGCGAGCCCCTCGACCAGACCGGTGCCCCACTCCACCACGGTGACCGACTGGTCGAGCGAGGCCTCGAGATCCAGATCCTCCAGCTCATCCCAACCGGCGAGCCGGTAGGCATCGGCGTGCACCAGTGGCGGTCCGGCGCCGAGCGATGGATGAACTCGGGCAATGACGAACGTCGGTGACGTGATCGGCCCGCGCACTGCCAGCGCGGTGCCGATGCCCTGGGTGAGCGTGGTCTTCCCGGCGCCGAGATCACCGGCCAGCAGCACCAGGTCGCCGGCGCGCAGCAGGCGCGCCAGCCGGCGGCCGAGCACCCGCATATCGTCGGGGGTAGCGACCAGCAGCGCGCCCTCGGTAGCCGCGGCCACCATCAGCGTCCGGCCCGCAGCCGCTCGGCCAGCCGGGCCGCGGTGGCCAGGTCCTCCTGCAGAGCTCGCATCGGCGCCCCGTTCGGGCCGAACCTGATCGCTGCGGACGGATGGTACGTGACCAGCAGGGATCGGCCCCGGAACGGATGGATGGCGGTCCGCGCGGATGCGATCTTCGTACCCGAACCGAGCGCCCACTCGGCCGCGGTCCCGCCGAGCGTCACCACCAGGACCGGATCGACGAGCTCGAGCTGGCGGTCCAGCCACGGCATGCAAGCGGCCATCTCGGCTCGCCTCGGCTTCCGATTGCCCGGAGGGCGGCACTTGAGCACGTTCGCCACCGCCACCCGCTCCCGGGGCAGCCCGGCGGCGGTCAGCAGCGTGTCCAGAACCTGGCCCGCCTTACCGACGAACGGGACGCCGGACGCGTCCTCCTGCGCCCCAGGCGCCTCACCGATCAGCAGCACGTCCGCGCCGGACGGGAACACACCGGGCACCACGTGGGTACGACTGGTCGCCAGCTCGGCACAGACCGTACACCGGCTCACCGCTTCGACCAGATCCGGCCAGCTCGCCATTGCCGGCGCCAGCACCGCCGGGGCAGGCGCGGTCGGCGCCTGGGTCATGTGCGCGCTCCGGCCAGCCGCTGTGCCCGCTCGACCAGCTCCCGGATGGCCCGATTGACGACCTCCGGATGCTCCATTAGGAGCAGGTGACCGGCGTCAGGCACTACAACCAGCTCGGCGCCCGGCACCGCCCGGACGATCTCCCGGCTGTGCGCTTCGGGGGTGATCAGGTCTTCGGCGCCCACCATGACCAGCGTCTCCACCCGCTGCAGCACCGGCAGCGCGGCCAGTTTGTCGTGCGCATCGAAGGCCGGGAAAAACTCCGCGACAACATCGATCGGGGTCTGGGCGATCATCCGGGCCGCGAATCGGACCAGCGACGGGGCCACATCCGATGCGAACGCGAACCGCTTGGTCAGCACGTAGGACAGGTCGCTGCCCACCCGGCGGCTCCGATCCACCAGCTCGGCCTGTCTGGCCAGCGCGGCAACGAATCCCGGGGCGAGCCTGCGCAGGATCCGTCCGGTGTAGGCGGGCGCCCCGATCGTCACCTCGGCCAGCCGACCGGGCGAGGTCGACAGCAGGGCAGCACCGGTGATCCGATCGCCGAACAGGCCCGGGTACACGTCGGCCAGCGCCATGATGGTCATTCCGCCCATCGAGTGACCGATCAGCACGACCGGCCCGTCCGGGACGACCGCGTCGATGATCGCGCGCAGGTCATGTGCCAGCTGGTCGATGGTTGCGTGCTCACTGTCGCCGCGCGCGGACTGGCCGTGCGCGCGCTGATCAACCAAGACCAGCCGGCCGAGATCGCCGAGATCCCGCCGCTGGAAGTGCCAGGCGTCCTGGTTCAGCGTGTAGCCGTGCAGGAAGACGATCGTCAGATCGGAGTCCAGGACCCCCTCGACCTCGACGTAGAGATCGATGCCGTCATCAGCGGTGACGTAGACCGGGGTGCCCCGCAACCGGCCGAACGGTTCACGCCGGGCAGGATCGTTGCGCCGGAACGAGCGGCCGACCGCGTAGCGCTCGGCGGCCATCCCGACCGCGGCGCCGGCGGCGACCACGCCGAAGGCGGCGCCGAACACTCCGACCCGCTTTCCCGCAGCACGTAACCGGCTCACGTTTGGATGATCTCCCGATATGTCCGGGTTACGCGTGGCCCGACCCGGCTCACAACCTCGTACGAGATTGTTCCGAGGACCCGCGCCCAGTCCTCGGCGGTCGGCTCGCCCGAGTCGCCCGGCCCGAACACCAGGACCTCCTCACCGGCCACGACCGGATCGTCGCCGAGGTCGAGCATGAACTGATCCATGCAGACCCGGCCGGCGATCGTGCGGCGGCGCCCGCTGACCAGTACCGGTCCGATGTTGGTGGCGTCGCGCGGGATCCCGTCCGCGAAGCCGAGCGGGACCAGACCAAGCGAGGTCTCGGTGGTGGTCCGGTACTCGTGTGCGTACGACACCCCGTACCCGCTCGGCACCCGCTTGACCAGCAACAACCGCGCGGCCAGCGTCATCGCCGGGCGCAGCCCGAGCTCGGCTGGTGCGTGGTGCTGCGGCACCGGCGACAGCCCGTAGACGGCGATCCCGGCCCGGATCAGGTCGAAATGCGCTTCCGGCAGGGTGAACGTGGCGGCCGAGTTCGCCAGATGGCGCACCTCCGGGCGGGCACCGCGCTGCTCGGCCAGCGCTACCGAGTCCTTGAAGACCTGAACCTGGGCGGCGACGGTCGGGTGACCCGGCTCGTCGGCGTAGGCGAAATGCGACCAGATACCGGTCAGTTGGAGGTAGCCGTTGGCCTCGGCCTTGAGCGCGGCGTCGACCAAGTCCGGCCAGTCTGCTTCAGTGGCCCCGGCCCGGCCGAGGCCTGAATCGACCTTGAGATGCACCCGGGCCGGGCGATCCGTTAGCAAGGCCGCGGCCGAGACCTCCCGGATCCCCCACACGCTGTTGACCGAGACATCCACGTCGGCAGCGATCGCCCGTTCCCACGGCTCGCCCGGAGTGATCATCCAGGCCAGGATCCGGGCGGTGAGGCCGGCCCGGCGAAGCGCCAGCGCCTCGTCGATGGTCGCCACCCCGAGCCAGGTCGCCCCGCCGGCGACCGCGGCCCGGGCGGTTGGCACCATCCCGTGCCCGTACCCGTCAGCCTTGACCACGGCCATGACGGCGGCTCGTCCGGCGTGGGCGTCGAGCGCCGCGACATTGGACCTGATGGCTCCGAGGTCGACCCGGGCCTCGGCCCGCGGTGCGCTTGGCCGGCTCATCATCCGGCACAGTCTTCCATGGCACCCACTGTGTTCGGCCCTCACTTATCGGTGACCGGGGTTGTGCTTCGTTAGACGCTGGTAGCGGGCTTGCCGTTCGGCGCCGCCGGTATGGCGTGGGCAAGGGCGCGCCACTGTAGCGCAGTCCGGTCGGTGGTACGGCTCCCGTTGCCAAGCCGCTAGGAGGCCACCAGATCGCGCCAAGCGATCGGCAGCGCGGACAGCACGTCGGACGCGGTGATCGGGACTCCGGACTCGGCCGCCAAGCGGGCGGCGAGCCCGTGTACGTAGGCGCCGGCCGAGCCCGCCTCGACCGGACCCAACCCGGCCGCCAGCAACGCTCCGGTCAGTCCGGAGAGCACATCCCCGCTCCCGGCAGTGGCCAGCCAAGCGGTACCGGTCGGGTTGACCATGACCGGCCGCTCCGCAGGGTCGGCCGACGCGACCAGCGTCGTGGTCCCTTTGAGCAGCACGGTGGCGCCATACCGCTTGGCCAGCTCGGTGACCGCGGCCAGCCGGTGCGCCTCGATGTCCGCCCGATCCTCGTGCCCGAGCAGCCGGGCCGCTTCACCGGCGTGCGGCGTGAGCAGGGTGGGCACCGACCGGTCCAGCGAGCCGCGCCGGGCCAGCAGCGTGAGCGCATCCGCGTCGAGCAGCACCGGTAGATCGCTGGCCAGCACGGCGTCGAGTTGGCGGTCCGCCTCGCTGCCGGTGCCCAGCCCGGGCCCGGCCAGCCAGGCCTGGACCCGGCCGGCGTCGGCCAGCTCGGCTGCCACCACGGCCTCGGGCCAGTAGCTGTGGACCAGCCCACTCACCCGATCCGGGCCGACATATCGGACCATTCCCGCACCGCCCCGCAATGCACCGCCAACGGCGAGCACGGCCGCCCCTGGATAGGCATCCGAGCCGGCGAGCACGCCGATGACACCGCGGCGGTACTTGTCCAGCTCGGCACCGACCGGCGCCGGCCAGGCGGCAACCACGTCGGCATGCTGCAGTGCGGCCACCGCGGGGTAAGCCGGCAGGTACGGCTCGAGACCGATGTCGACCAGGTGCACGACTCCGGCGTGGCCGGCGCCAGGATCCACCAGCAGGCCTACCTTGTAGGCGCCGAGCGTCACCGTGACGTCGGCGCGCACGGCCGCCCCGGGCACGGCGCCGGTGTCCGGATCGATGCCGCTGGGCAGGTCGACCGCCAGTACGGCACCGGAGACGGACGCCAGCGCGTCCACGAGCGCGGCAGGTCCGGACCGCAGTGCGCCGGATGCGCCGATGCCGACGATCCCGTCCAGGATCAGGTCCGCCGCCTCCATGATCCGCTGTGCCGCCGCGGCGACCGTTGGGGCGGCGCCGGGCTGGTCGGTGAACGCGGGCTCGGCGCCCCCGCCGGCGGCCCGCTGCATGAGCGTGCCGGGCGGAAGGCTTGACATCAGCTCGGCCTCTGCCCGGCGGATCGCGCTGACGCCGTACCCGAACCTCATAGCCGCCAGGATCTCAGCTCTCGGCGATCACGACCGCACTGGCGATGCCCGCGTCGTGGCTCAGCGATACGTGCCAGGACCTG
>DATFRM010000038.1:0-2047 GCA_035263265.1 Actinomycetes bacterium | reverse complement strand
GACAAGGAGAGCCGGTGACCGACTCCTGGGTGGAGATCCCGGCCGGCTCCGACTTCCCGCTGCACAACCTGCCCTACGGCGTCTTCTCCATGCCGGACGGCACCGACCCGAGTCGGCGGCGGATCGGCGTGGCCATCGGGCCGCACGTGCTCGATCTGGCCGCGCTCTCCGCAGCTGGAACCGCGCTCCCGGCTGCCGCGGAATTCGGCACCGGCTCGCTCAATGGGTTCATGGCCCGCGGCCGGCCGGTCTGGACCGCGGCGCGCAAACGGCTCACCGAGGTGCTGTCCGACCGCAGCTACGAGACGGCGGTCCGGACACACCTGATCCCGCTCGAGCAGGTACGGCTGCACCTGCCGTTCGAGGTCGGCGACTACGTCGACTTCTACTCGTCCCGCGATCACGCGGAGAACGTGGGCAAGCTGTTCCGTCCCGACTCGCCCGCGCTGCCGGCGAGCTGGCTGCACTTACCGATCGGGTACCACGGCCGGGCCGGCACGGTCGTCGTGTCCGGCACCCCGATCGTGCGCCCGTCCGGGCAGCGCCGGCCGCCCGGCGCGGCCGAACCGGTCTTCGGGCCGTCCACTCGGCTGGACATCGAGGCCGAGATCGGCTTCGTGGTCGGCGCCGGCTCCTCGCTCGGTACGCCGGTGCCCGCGGCCGCGTTCGACGAGCACGTCTTCGGGGTGGTGCTGCTCAACGACTGGAGCGCCCGGGATATCCAGGCCTGGGAGTACCAGCCGCTCGGGCCGTTCCTCGGCAAGTCGTTCGCGACCTCCATCTCGCCGTGGGTGGTGCCGCTGGACGCGCTGCGCGCGGCCCGGGTAGCCCCGCCGCCACCGGAGCTTCCGCAACAGCCGTACCTGCACGAAGCGGTCGCCACCGGCCTCGATCTGGCGCTGGAGATCGAGTGGAACGGCACTGTCGTATCCCGGCCGCCCTTTCGGTCCATGTACTGGACGCCCGGGCAGCAACTCGCGCACCTGACGATCAACGGCGCCTCCATCCGCACCGGTGATCTTTACGCATCCGGCACCGTCAGCGGCCTGAAACCGGACCAGCGCGGCTCGTTCCTGGAGCTGAGTTGGAACGGCAGCCAGCCGGTCACGCTCGGTGATGGCCGTACCCGTACTTTCCTCGAGGATGGGGATACCGTAACGATTCGAGCCAGGGCTCCAGGTGAAAACGGGAATGCCCTCGGATTTGGTGAGGTCGCTGGCACAATCGTGGCCGCAGTCCGCTAACGTCACTTCGGCGCACTGCCGCCTGGTATGTCAGGGATGGATGGAGCGGTCGTGGTTCAGATCCTCACCGACGCCGATGTTGCCCGATCTTGCACGGCGAGCCGCGCCGTGCGGGTCATGCGACAAGCAATCGCGGCACATGCGGACGGCCGGTTAGTCGCCCCGCCGCGTGCCTACACCCAGCTCGAGGCCGGCCCGATGGTCTACACCGCGGGTGCGCTCAGCCGCCGGGTCCACGGGGTCCGCATCTACGACTACGCCGGGTCGGAACAGGCTGTCGCCGTTTGGAACAGCGAGACCGGCCGGCTGGTGGCGCTCGCCGTCGGGGACGAACTGGGCCGCCGGCGCACCGGCGCCATCGGAGCGGTGGCGATCGACGCGCTGGCCAGGTCGGACGCGAGCACGCTCGGCATCGTCGGTACCGGCGATCAGGCCTGGGCGCAGGTCTGGGCGGCGACCGCGGTACGGCACTGGCGCCGGGTGACCGTCTACGGTCGTCGCTTCAGCGCCCGGGAGGCGTTCGCCGCCCGCTGCCGGGACGAGCTGCTGGTCGACGCGGTCCCGGTGGAGTCGGCCGAGCGCGCGGTCCGCGGCCGCGATGTGGTCATCATCGCGACGAACAGCTCGACGCCGGTCATCGACATGAGCTGGATCTCCCCCGGTACCCACGTCACCACACTCGGGCCGAAGACCGTCACCGCGCACGAGATGCCGCTCGACCTGGCCGACCAGGCCGACGTCCTGGTGACCGACTCGCTCAGCCAGATCCGCGCCTATCCGGAGCCGTACGCGCTGCCGACCGA
>DATFRM010000037.1:0-2369 GCA_035263265.1 Actinomycetes bacterium | reverse complement strand
CCCGGGCGGTCCGGTCTACATCGAGACGACCCGCCCGGAGCTGCTGGCCTCCTGTGTCGCGCTGGTCTGTCATCCCAGCGACGAGCGCTTCGCCAAGCTGATCGGGCGGACCGTGCGGACTCCGCTGTTCGACGTCGAGGTGCCGGTGGTTGCCCACCGGCTGGCCGATCCGGACAAGGGTTCCGGGATCGCGATGATCTGCACGTTCGGCGACACGACCGACGTCATCTGGTGGCGTGAGCTGGACCTGCCGACCCGCACCATCGTCGGCCGGGACGGCCGGATCCTCGCCGATCCGCCGGACGCGCTGGAGTCCGCGACGGCTCGCGCCGCGTACGCGCAGCTCGCCGGGGAGACTGTGGCGGGGGCTCGCCGGCGCATTGTGGAGCTGCTGCGCGAGTCCGGGGATCTGGACGGCGAACCGCGTCCGACCACGCACGCGGTCAAGTTCTACGAGCGCGGGGAACGGCCGCTGGAGATCGTCACCTCGCGGCAGTGGTACATCCGCAACGGAGGCCGGGACGACTACCTGCGCCAGGCCATGCTCCAGCGCGGCCACGACCTGAGCTGGCACCCGCCGCACATGCGGGTGCGGTACGAGCACTGGGTGGCGGGACTGACCGGGGACTGGCTGATCAGTCGGCAGCGGTTCTTCGGGGTGCCGATCCCGGTCTGGTACCGGGTCGGTGCCACCGGCGAACCGGACTTCGACCACCCCATCGTGCCGACCGAGTCCGCGCTGCCGATCGACCCGATGTCCGATACGCCGGCCGGGTACACCGAAGATCAGCGCGGCCAGCCAGGTGGATTCGTCGGTGAGGCCGACATCATGGACACCTGGGCGACCTCGTCGCTGACCCCGCAGATTGGCGGGCGGTGGGAGACCGACCCTGACCTGTTCGCGAGGGTGTTCCCGAACGACCTGCGGCCGCAGGCGCACGAGATCATCCGGACCTGGCTGTTCGCGACCGCGCTCCGCTCGCATCTCGAGCACGGCGTACTGCCCTGGCGGCACGCCGCGATCTCCGGCTGGGTGGTGGACCCGGACCGCAAGAAGATGTCCAAGTCCAAGGGCAACGTCATGACCCCGATGGCGCTGCTCGAGGAGTACAGCTCGGACGCGTTCCGGTACTGGTCGGCCAGCGCCCGGCTGGGTATCGACACCGCGTTCGACATCGGCCAGATCAAGGTCGGCCGCCGCCTGGCCATCAAGGTGCTGAACGTGAGCCGGTTCGTGCTCGGGATCGGCGCCACCGCCGACCTGTCCACCGTGACCGACCCGTTCGATCATGCGATGCTGGCCCGGCTGGCCGAGGTGGTCGAGGACGCGACCACTGCGTTCGAGGACTACGACCACACCCGCGCACTGGAACGCACCGAGGCGTTCTTCTGGTACCTCTGCGACGACTACGTGGAGCTGGTCAAGGCCAGAGCGTACGGCGAGCACGGTACCGAGGCCGCGCACTCCGCGCAGGCCGCCCTCGCGATCGCGCTGTCCACGCTGTTGCGGCTGTTCGCACCGGTGCTGCCGTTCGTTACCGAGGAGGTCTGGTCCTGGTGGCAGGACGGCTCGGTGCACCGGGCGAGCTGGCCGGTGGCCGCCGAACTGCGGATGCTCGCCGGCGACGCCGACGGCGCTGTACTGGACAGCGTGTCCCAGGTGCTCGGGGCGGTCCGCAAGGCCAAGTCGGACGCCCGCGTCTCGATGCGAACCGAGGTGGCGTCGGTGGTGGTGCGGGGTTCGACCGATGTACTGGAGCAGCTGGGCGAGGCGACCAGGGATCTCCGGTCAGCCGGGCGGATCGAGCAGCTTGACCTGCTCGACGCCGGTGCCGACGCTCCCCTGACCGTCGAGGTCACCCTCTAAGCGCGACCTCACGTCGTCCCCTTTCGTGATCATTACCGGCGTTTGTGCGCGATAAATCGGTCATACTGGGTGATCATTTGCTCACACCGCCGGTAATGATCGCGAGAGCAGCGGCAGTACTGATCGAGAGCAGCGGCTCGGGCTAGCTGGGACCGCCGACGCCAAGGTTGACCAGGTCGTACTGGGCGTACTGGTCGAGCTGCACGTTCGTCAGCCGCGGGTTGCGGTAGTAGACGACCTTGTCGAGCAGGTACGGCAGCAGCACCGCGCGGTCCATCACGAGCCGGTCGACCTCGCGCCCCGCCTGGGCTCGCTGGTCGGCCGGAATCGTGAGCGACCGGTCAATGGCCGCAGCCAGCGCCGTGTCCCTGGTCTCGGCACCGGGATCGGCCGGGTACGCCGAGCCACTTTGGACGATCCCGGTCCAGAACGAGGCCGTGGTCGGGATGGCGGCCTCCCAGCCGCACAACGAGAGGCCCTCCACCGAGTCCGGGTCCGGCAA
>DATFRM010000036.1:0-2022 GCA_035263265.1 Actinomycetes bacterium | reverse complement strand
GGCCGTGGCCAGCACTGCCATGATCTCCGCGCAGTACGGGGTCCGGATGGTCACCGTGCCGTCCGAGGCCGAGCCGAGCAGCTCGGCGACCGAGGTGTCCGCGATCAGCCGGCCGCGGCCGATGATGATCAGGTGGTCTGCGGTGTCCTCGAGCTCACTCATCAAGTGACTGGCGACGAATACCGCTCGGCCCTCGGCGGCCAGCGAGCGCAGGAAGCCGCGGATCCAGACCACGCCCTCCGGATCCAGGCCGTTGACCGGCTCGTCGAGTAGCAGGATCCGGGGGTCACCGAGCAGCGCGGCCGCGATCCCCAGCCGCTGCCGCATACCCAATGAAAAGCGTCCGACCCGACCCCGGGCGACCGGCGCCAACCCGACCTGCTCCAGCACCTCCGCGACCCGGGTGTACGGAATGCCGTTGCTGTGCGCCAGCCACAACAAGTGGTGGAACGCGCGCCGTCCCGGGTGCACGGCGGACGCGTCCAGCAGCGCGCCGACCTCCCGCAGCGGGGTCCGCAACCTCCGGTAGGGCATGCCGCCCACCAGCGCGCCACCCCGGTCCGGACGATCCAAGCCGAGGATCATCCGCATCGTGGTGGACTTACCGGCGCCGTTGGGCCCGACGAAACCGGTGACCCGGCCGGCTCGTACCGAGAAGGACAGATCGTCGACCGCAGTCGTGCGGCCGAACCGTTTGGTAAGGCCGTGTGCCTCGATCAATGCATCCATGCGCTCGACGCTATGGAGCGCACCGGGCCCGGTCGTCCCGCTACCGAGCCGTCTTCGCAGCGCTCTGCTCGGTGATCCACGCCGGACTGCTCACCCGCCGGGGTTACCCGCAAAGTCCCGATCCAGTGGGACGCGCTGGGCTTGGCCAGCGGGCGAGAATGTCGACGTGAACGGCACTACACAGCTTCCTCCTGCGATCACGAACGGGATCGAGACCGCGCGCCGCATCCTGGCCGGGCCGGACGGGTTCGTCGTGCTCGCGCTCGTGCTCGGCTTCGCCGGGCTGATCGAGTCGTTGATCTATACGGCCGAGTCCGGCGACCGGACCACCGCATCCCTGCTGGCGATGTTCGGCACCCTGCCGCTGGCCCTGCTGCGAACCCGCTGGCTCTGGTTGAGCGCGCTGCTCATCACGCTCGCGACCGTGATCGCGCTGTCCGATCCGGCGCCGCTGACCGTCTCCGGCACGATCGGCCAGCTGATCGTCGCGTACGCGGTGGCGGTGCGGTACTCGCGCGGCGCGTCCGCACTGGTCGCGGCGCCGTTCGCGCTGAACGCGATCACTCCGTTCTCCGGCCACGACTCCGCGCTGTCCGGGTTGTTCATGCTGGTCATCGTTGTCGCCGCGCTGATCCTTGGCGACTCGCAGCGGCAGCGCGGCCAAGCGGTGGCCGAGCGGGACGAGACCCGTCGGGCGATGGTGGACACCCTGCGGGACCGGGCCGCAGCCCAGGAGCGGAACCGGGTCGCCAGGGAGCTGCACGACGTGGTCGCGCATCACCTGTCGATGATCGCTATCCAGGCTGAGACGGCGCGGCTGGCCACACCCGGCATGCCGGCCGAAGGACAGCAGCAGCTGGCTGCCATCGGTGGCACCGCCAGGGACGCGCTGACCGAGATGCGGCGGTTGCTCGGTGTGCTGCGCGTCGACGTCGACGAGGTGGCCGAGCTGTCGCCACAGCCGGGCCTGGATCGGATCGACGAGCTGATCGAAGCTGCCCGCGCGGCCGGCACGCCGGTCCGGCTCACCCTGAGCGGAACGCCGGTTCCACTCCCGGTCGGGGTCGACCTGTCGGCGTACCGGATCGTCCAGGAGGCGCTGACGAATGCTCGCCAGCACGCGCCCGGCGCGGCGGTCGAGGTGGCGGTGGTTTACAGCGACGAGCTGCTGCAGCTTCGGATCAGCGACGACGGCCCGGGACCCGCGGCGGCGAACCCGAGCGGGCATGGCCTGCACGGGATGCGCGAGCGCGCCGCGATGGCGGGCGGGACACTGTCCGCTGGTCCGGTCGA
>DATFRM010000035.1:0-7478 GCA_035263265.1 Actinomycetes bacterium | reverse complement strand
ATGCGCGATGGAATCCGGTTGGCGACCGTCGTCTTCCGGCCGCGCGCCGAAGGGCGATATCCCACCCACCTGATCCGGTCACCGTACGCGGCCCGCATCCCCGATCAGTTCAAGCCTGTGCACACCGCGCAGTTCAAGAAGAACTACGTGCTGATCATGCAGAACGAGCGCGGCAGTGAATGGTCGGAAGGCGACTTCGGCGTTCTGACCACCACCACCTCGGACGCGCAGGACACCCTCGACTGGATCAGCGCGCAGGATTGGTCCAATGGCAAGGTTGGCTTGCTCGGCTGCTCCTCGACAGCCGAGAACCAGCTGAAACTCGGCGCCATCGGCCATCCGGCGCTGCGTGCCTGCGTGCCGATGAGCTCAGGCGCGGGCGTCGGCGACATCCCGGGTGCGGAGGGATCGAACGGCTGCTTCTTCCGCGGCGGCGTTCCCATGATCAAGTCGTGGGCGCTGTGGCACGGCCCATTCGGGGTCCGGCAGCGGCCGAAACTGCCCGCTGACGCCGAGGGTGACGAACTGGCCCGGATCTTCCGCCAGTACTCGGTAACAGTGCCGGACTTTCGTAATTCCGAGTACACCGAAGCCTTCAACAAAGCGACGCTGGAAGCGCCGAGCGGAGGCATCTTGCGGCGAATGGGCTCGCCGCTGACCGGCTACGAGACCTTTATGGCCGACGGGCCGGCCAGCCCCGCCTGGAAGGTTGTTGACCTGATCAACGCCGGCCACACCGGCGCGACACCGTCCATCAACATCAACGGCTGGATGGATATCGGTGCACACGAGACCGTCAAGCTATTCGAGTTCCAGCAGCATCATCCCGACCAGTACCTGATCATGGCGCCGACGGCGCATTGCCGGATGCTGACGACCAGCCCGGAGGCTCGCCTGGGCCAGCGGCCCATGGGTGACACCCGGTTCCCCTACGACGAGATCATCATCTCGTGGTTCGACCGGTTCCTCTGCGACGAGGCAGACGCCTGGCAGCCGATGCCGAAGGTGCAGGTCTTCCTGATGGGCGCGGGCACCTGGCTCACCGGCGAGACCTGGCCGCTACCCGAGACCGACACGCGGACACTCTTCCTGGCCAGTGACCAGTCCGCCAACACGCTGTGGGGCGATGGTGCCCTGGTGCCGGCCGCCCGCGGCGCCGGGACCGACGAGTTCATCGCTGACCCGCACAACCCGGTGCAGTCGCTCGGCGGCGACCTCGCCATGCATGACCCGATCTGCGTGGACCAGCGGGTGATTGAGTGCCGGGCCGATGTGCTTGTGTACAGCACGCCCGTGCTGACAGAGCCGGTAGCGATCGCCGGCGACGTAAGCGCGGATCTCTACGTGTCGGCCGACGTCGAGGACGCGGATGTCTTCGTCAAGCTCGTGGACGTCTATCCGGACGGTACCGCATACAACCTCGCCGACAGCTGCCTGCGGCTTCGCTACCGTGACGGCTTCGAGCAGCCGGCCAAGCTCGTACCAGGCGAGATCTACCGGGTCCGGATCGCCGGCATCACCACCGCGAACTACTTCCCGGCCGGCCACCGGATCCGCATCGAGATCGCAGGCTCCAACTTCCCGCTCGCGGATCGCAATTGGCACGCCGGCGACCGCAACGATCTGGCCACCGACGGCCCAATCGCGCACCTCACCCTGCACCACGGAAACGGTCACGAGTCGGCGCTGCACTTCCGCGCCTACACCGGTGAGATCACGGTTAACACGCCGATGGCCGACACCCGGTCCGCTAGCCGACCGTGACGGCTTCTGCGCCGGGGGATCTAAGACCCCTAACGCACTTGCATACTCGATTGCCTTGATCACCCGGCAGCCCTATGGTTCCTCCCGGACGTGCCAAGCGGCCCGGCGGAAATCAGCGACCAGGTCCCGCGTATCGGGGCGTCCAAACGGTTGCTGGAAACAGCCTCGGGTTCGACTCCCGTTCGGGGATGGCCCTCGTGCGCCGGCTTCGGCAGCGACCGCTTCGGCCTTGCGGGCACCCTCCGGGGCTGCTCCCGCCGAGGTGGCGTGGCGCTCGAGGGTCGTCTCCCGCACGGATCGATCCCACCGACGCGAGATCGGACAAGGGAGGTGGCAGTCATGTGGCGAGTCACGATCATGGAGTGGGAAAGCGGTGTCCACTTCCTAGACGGCAAGGTGCAGGGGGTACTCGAGCCCGGGCGTCACCACCTTTGGCCACTTCGCTCCCAGGTTGAGCGGGTGGATCGGCGCCAGCGCTGGCTGGTGGTGTCCGGCCAGGATGTGCTCACCGCCGACGGTCTGTCGGTTCGTCTATCCGCACTGGCTCGCTGGAAGGTCGCCGATCCGGTGACGTTTCTGACCATCGCGGAGTCCGTCACCGCCGACCTGCACACGGCGATCCAGCTCGCGGTCCGGGACACGATCACGGCCCTATCGCTGGACGAACTGGTGAGTGCGCGCTCCGGCGCGTTCAGCGGGCTTACCGACACGGTACGGGCCTATACCGCGGGGATCGGGATCGAGGTCGACGGCGTCGTCATCCGCGATCTCATGCTTCCCGGCGAGATTCGGGTTGCGATGGCGCAGACGATGCTGGCCAGGGAAGCCGGGCGGGCGGCACTGGAGCGCGCCCGAGCCGAGGGCGCGGCGCTGCGTTCGCTGGCCAACTCCGCCAAGCTGCTGGAAGATCACCCGACCCTGCTGCAGCTGCGGACGTTGGAGGTTGCCGCCCAGCCTGGTACGAAGGTCGTTCTTCTCGCGCCGGGTGCGGACGCGCACGAGGCCGAGTCGGGATAATCGCCAACCACCCGACGGCAAGCCAGAAGCCCCTCAACTACCGGCTACCCGGGCGGATCCGCGGCACAGCGCGGCCGCCTTGAGCTGGAGGTAGCGGCGTTCGGGACCGTTCAACGTACGAGCGGCCGCGCGCTGATACGCAGCAAGCGCTTCTTCATGCCGGCCGGCCAGCTCCAGTAGGTGCCCGCGAGTGGCGTCCACGCGATGCGTCTCAGCGAGTACGCCGTCGGTGTCCAGGCCGGCCAGCCGTTCGAGTCCGGCGGCCGGTCCGTGCACCATGGCCACCGCAACGGCCTGGTTGAGGCTGACCACCGGGCTCGGCGACACGGACATCAGCAGCTCGTACAGCCCGAGGATCTCCGCCCAGTCAGTCTCCTTGTGGCTCGCCGCCTCGTCGTGGACTGCCGCGATCGCCGCTTGGAGCTGGTATGGGCCAAGGCGTCGGCGCGGTAGCGCCGCCAAGACCAGTGCGACACCCTCCTCGATGGCGGCGTGGTCCCAGCGATCGCGGTCCTGCTCAGCCAGCGGTATGAGCTCGCCGCCCGGTCCGGTGCGGGCCGCGCGCCGGGCATCGAGGAGCAGCATGAGGGCCAGCAGGCCGGCCACCTCGCCATCGTCCGGTAGCAGCCGGTACACGACCCGGGTCAGCCGGATCGCCTCTGCGGACAGATCGGCGCGGTGCAGCGTGGATCCGGAGGTCGCGGTGTACCCCTCGTTGAAGATCAGGTAGAGCACCTGGAGCACTGCCCGAAACCGCTGCGGCAGCTCGGCAGCCTCGGGCATCCGGAACCTCGCCCCAGCCGACTTGATGGTCGCCTTCGCCCGGCTGACGCGCTGCGCCATGGTGGCTTCCGGCACGAGGAACGCGCGGGCGATCTCGGCCGTCGTGAGACCGCCGACGGCGCGCAGGGTGAGCGCTACCTGAGATGCGGTAGTGAGCGCCGGATGGCAGCACAGGAAAAGCAAAACGAGCGTGTCGTCGTCACGCGGGGCACGAGCCTCGCCGGGCGGCGGCGCCACGGAATCGTCCAGTGGCGTCGCCGCGGCTGCCGACTCCTCTCGTCGCCGTCTGGCCGCTGCGCTGCGTAGCTCGTCGACCAGCCGACGCGACGCGACCCGGATGAGCCACCCTCGAGGATTGTCCGGCACACCGGAAGCGGACCACTGCTTGGCGGCCGCCACCAGCGCCTCCTGTACGGCATCCTCGGCAGCGTCGAAGTGCCCGTATCGCCGCACCAACGCGCCGAGGACCTGCGGCGCATGCTCCCGGAGCAGGTCCTCGACGCGCGGTGGGACCGTCACAACTCGACCGGCCCGTCCAAGATCGGGTGCACCACGAGCTCGGCTGGCTTGCTACCCGCAGGGATCGGGCAGTCGTAGACCCGCTTGGCGATGTCGATTGCACGGTCGATGTTCGTGCACTCGACGATCCAGTAGCCCGCGAAGACCTCGCGGGTTTCGCTGTACGGCCCGTCGGAGACGATCGGCCTGCCGTCCGGCCCAGCCGTGAGGTAGACGGCCTGGCGCGGCTCGGCCAGACCCTGGGCGTCGACAAACTCGCCGGACTCGGCGAGGTCGTTGTTGAACGATTCCATGAACTTGAACATCGCCTGCATCTCGTCCGGCGACCAGGCCGGGTAGCCCTCCGACGGCTTGCCGCTCATCGCGTCGGCCGCGGCCTGGTTGCCGAGGATTGCGATCAAGTACTTGGCCATTGCGGTGCCTTTCGCTCTCAGCACCCGTTTGGGTGCCTCTCGCCGGAGACATCGGAGCCGGGTGCCAGTTCTCGACATGCCGATGGGCGGTTACTCCCGTTCCAGGATCACCACCGGGATCGGGCGGTCGGTCCGCTTCTGGTACTCGGCGTAGTCCGGCCAGACCGCGACCATCCGCCGCCAGAGATCGGGCTTCTCCTCCGGTGTGGCGGACCTGGCCCGCGCCTTGAAGCGGTCACCGCGAACTTGAACCTCTACCTCAGGGTTGGCCTCGAGATTCAGGTACCACTCGGGGTGATTGGGCGCGCCGCCTCTGGACGCGACAATGAGGTAATCGTCGCCGTTCGGCTGGTAGATCAGCGCCTTGGTGATCTTACGTCCGGACTTTCGCCCGGTCGTGGTAAGCAGCAGGATCGGCGCACCCCGGCGCCATTCGTGCCCTTCCTCGCCGTCGGTCTCGATGTAGCGCTTGACATGCTCGTCGCCGAAGAGCACCACAACTTGCCTCCGATCGTGAATTGTCCATCGGTGCCTATTCTCCGACCTGGCAGACTCGTCCGATGCGCCGGGACTTTCGCGAAGTCGACGTGTTCACCACGACGCCCTATTACGGCAACCCAGTCGCGGTCGTGCTCGACGGCACCGACCTGACCACCCAGCAGATGCAGCGGTTCGCGCACTGGATGAACCTGTCCGAGACCACGTTCGTGCTGCCGCCCAGCGAACCGAATGCGGACTATCGGGTACGGATCTTCACACCGGTCGCCGAGCTGCCGTTCGCCGGACATCCGACGCTGGGTACCTGCCACGCCTGGCTGGAGGACGGTGGCACAACCCGGCCCGGTGGCATGGTCATCCAGGAGTGCGGAGCCGGGTTGGTCCGGGTTCGCCGAAGCGAAGCCGGGCTGTCCTTTGCTGCGCCACCGCTGGTGCGATCCGGCGCAGTCGACGAGCCGTTGCTCGAGCACATCGCCGAGCTGGCCGGAATCGACCGCGCCGACATCCTCGATGCGCAATGGGTGGACAACGGACCTGGCTGGGTGGCGGTGCTGCTCGCCGATGCGGATGCGGTGCTGGCGTTGCGCCCGAGTCCGGTGGATCTCGACCTCGGGGTGGTCGGCCCATACCCGGACGAGTCGCCGTATGCGTTCGAGGTGCGCGCGTTCTTTCCCAAGGACGGCGCAACCGTGGAAGATCCGGTCACCGGCAGCCTGAACGCGTCACTCGCGGAGTGGCTGCTTCGGACCGGGCGGACCAACGCGCCCTATCTGGCCAGCCAGGGCACCGCGCTCGGCCGGGCCGGCCGGGTGCACGTGTCAACCGAGCCGGACGGCACCATCTGGGTCGGCGGCGGCACCGTCACCTGCGTCAGCGGTCACGTCGAGCTGTAGCCGGGAGCGCACGCCGGCGGCGGCGCCGGTCAGCGCTGATCGAGCTGCGCAACCAGCCGGGCCGGCGCCACCGCCCGATAGGCGTCCTCGACCAGGTCCTCGATCTCGGCCCAGTCGGTGGGCACATCCAGCCGCACACCGAGCCAGCCACGGTGACCGACGTACGGCGGCACGTAGAACCGGTCGGGGTTCCGCGTCACCAGCGCCCGTTGTGCGCCCTCGGGCGCCGCGCACCAGAATCCGACGATGTCGTCGTGGTGCCGATCGGCAAACGTGACGAACACCTTCTTGTCGCGCACGAACCAGGTCGGCTCACCGTGGCTGAGCCTCTCGGTCGCCTCCGGTAGGGCCAGGCAGATTCGCCGCAGCCGCTCCTGTGCACTGAGTGATACGGCCGCGGGCAGCTGCTCCCCCGTTTGCTCGGCCATCCGGTCATTGTGCGGATCCGTCGTACGATCGCAACCGGAGGACCGGCTCGGTACGGGACGCACAGGTGATCACACTCGCGCTGCTTGGTGACACCATGCTTGGCCGGGGCGTGGCCAACGAGCTCGACCGGCGCCCCGCGGACTCGCTGGTCAGCACGGAGGTGGCCCGGTTGGCCGCGGGCGCGGATCTGACCGTCCTCAATCTCGAATGTGCGATCTCCGACCGCGGTGAGCCGTGGCCGGAGCCGGGCAAGCGCTTCTTCTTCCGCGCTCCACCGGTTGCGGTGCAAACCCTGCTCCATCTCGGCGTAGTTTGCGTGACCTGTGCGAACAACCACGCGCTCGATTTCGGCTCGGACGCGCTGCATGACACGCTGCGCCATCTGGACGAAGCCGATATCGCGCACGTCGGCGCCGGCAGTAACCTGGCGGCCGCGCGGGCGCCGGCCATCCTGACCGCGAACGGGTTGCGGATCGGCGTGCTCGGCTTCACCGACCATCCGGCCGACTTCGCCGCCACCGCCGACTCGGCCGGGGTGGCGTACGCCGACCTCCGGGCCGGCCCGCCGGACTGGGTGCTCAACGCGATCGGTGTGCTGCGCGACTGTTGCGATGTCGTGGTGGCCACCCCGCACTGGGGCCCGAACATGACCTCGGCGCCGTTGCGCTACGTCCAAGCTGCCGGTGACGCCCTGCTCGCGGCCGGGGCGACCCTGGTGGCCGGCCACTCCGCGCACGTGTTCCACCCCATCGCGCGGGTCGACGGCGCGGCCATCCTCTACGATCTGGGCGACTTCATCGACGACTACGCCACCGATCCGGTCCTGCGCAATGATCTCGGCGTGCTCTGGCGGGTGAGCGTGGATGCCCACGGCGTCCAGGACGTCGAGGCCGTCCCGATCGTGCTCGAGTACGCCCACACCAGGCTGGCCACGCTCGACGAGATCCGCCGCTATCCGGTGTGGACGGATCGGCTCGCCGGGCGAGTCCGGTAGCCCGGCTCAGCTGCAGACCAGGAAGCCGGCGTGGCTGCGGAAGCGGAATACGCCCGCCGCCTCGATCGCCGCAGCCGTTCGCTGCCGGACCCGGCTGAGCACCGGGCCGGCCGGAACTCCCTGGAAGTACGACATGGTCGACTCGACGAACCGGACCAGCGGCTCTGG
>DATFRM010000034.1:0-9830 GCA_035263265.1 Actinomycetes bacterium | reverse complement strand
ATCAGCGTCTGCGGCACCGCTCGGCCGTCCCCGTCGACGACCCGGCCGTGCACGATGATGCGCTCGCCGAGCGGTTCACCGGCGTGCTGGCGGGTGAGGTCGTGATCGAGCGCAGCCACCCGGTCCGCGCCGAGCAGCGGGCCGGTCAGCTCGGTCAGCGAGTGCGGAAGCAGCATCAGCGGGCGGCTTGGGGCGCGGCGCACGGTCGATCGGTAGTCGGGCCAGAGCAGCGGTGGATGCACGTCCCCGACGTCGCGGCGGTAGCCGCGGGCGGTCAGCTCGGTCACGCCAGCTACACCTCCGGTGTGCGCTATCCGCACGAATGTGCTTCTGTCGCAAGCTAGGCACCACTGCCAGGAGGCGTCAATCAATTGACGCTGCTATCAGCACGTCCTACGTTCCCGTGGAGAACAAACGTGCGATCTCCGAACGCATCATGTGCCAGCCAACTACCCGAGCCCACCCGCGCTTCCTCGCCCCGCGTGGCCGGAGCTACGCCGGGATCCCGCTGGCCAAGCGCGGCCCGATCCGACAGGAGACCACGACATGACGTTGCTAGAGCCCAGGACCTGGGACGGTCAGGTTTTCAGCGGCGGCTGGGTCCGCTCGCACGGCGGTGACGCGCCGATCGTGGAGCCGGCGACCGGGAAGGAGCTGGGTCGATCCGGTGTGGCCGATGCCGAGGACGTCGCCAGGGCGGCTGCGGCCGCCACCGAGGCACAGCGCGACTGGGCCACAACCAGCTTCGAGGAGCGCGCCGCGGTCCTGCGCCGAGCCGGCTCGCTGATCGAGCAGAACGCGGATGAGCTGCACAGCTGGATGATCCGAGAGACCGGGTCGATACCGGGCATGGTGCAGTTCGCCACCCATGTGGCCAGCCAGGAGTGCTACGAGGCGGCAGGGCTCGCGTCCCGGCCGATCGGTGACATCCTGCCGACCGCGCAGCCGCGGCTCAGCCTGCTCCAGCGGGTGCCGATCGGCGTGGTCGGGGTCATCTCGCCATTCAACGCGCCGCTGATCCTGTCCTCGCGCTCAGTCGCACCGGCGCTCGCGCTCGGCAACGCGGTCGTGCTCAAGCCGGACCCGCGTACCCCGGTGAGCGGCGGGATGGTGCTGGCCCGGGTGTTCGAGGAGGCCGGGCTGCCCGCCGGTCTGCTGCACGTGCTTCCCGGTGGTGCCGACGTAGGTGCCGCGCTCATCACCGATACGCGGATCGGGGCCATCTCGTTCACCGGTTCGACCGCCACCGGGCGAAAGGTGGCCGCGCTGGCCGCGGAGCATCTCAAGCGCGTTCACCTGGAGCTGGGCGGTAACTCCGCGCTGATCATCCTGGACGACGTCGACGTCGACCGTGCGGTCTCCGCCGGCGCCTGGGGCTCGTTTCTCCATCAGGGCCAGATCTGCATGACCACCGGCCGGCACATCGTGCACGAGAGCGTCGCGGACGCGTACGTCGCCGCGCTGGCCGGTCACGCCGACGCGCTGCCGGTCGGCGATCCGGCCTCCGGCCAGGTCGCGCTCGGACCGCTGATCGACGAGAACCAGCGCGACAAGGTGCACGGTCTGGTGACCAGCAGTGTCGATGCGGGCGCCCGGTTGGCCGCCGGCGGCAAGTACGAGGGTCTGTTCTACCGCCCAACCGTGCTCGATGAGGTCAGCACGGCCATGCCCGCCTACGCGAACGAGGTGTTCGGCCCGGTCGCGCCGGTGGTGCGGTTCAGCAGCGCGGAGGAGGCGGCCCGGCTGGCCGCCGACTCCAGCTACGGGTTGTCGCTAGGCATCCTGACCAGTGACGTGGGCCGCGGCCTCGCGCTGGCCGAGCAGATTCCGACCGGGATCGTGCACATCAACGACCAGACGGTCAACGACGAGGCGGTGGCGCCGTTCGGCGGCGTGCTCGACTCCGGCACCGGGGCTCGGTTCGGCGGCACCGCGAACCTCGACGCGTTCACCAACCAGCGCTGGATAACGCTGCGCGGCGACATCGCGCCGTACCCGTTCTAACCCGGTCCGGCGCTGATGCGCACCCAGATCGGCATCGTGGGGGCCGGTCCGGCTGGGCTCGTGCTCGCCCACCTGCTGCACCGGCGTGGGATCGACTCGGTGGTGCTCGAGCGGCAAAGCCGCGAGCACGTCGAGCGGCGAATCCGCGCCGGGGTGCTCGAGCAGGGCACGGTCGATCTGTTGACCACGGTCGGGCTGGCCGATCGGTTGTTGCGGGAGCGGATGGTCCATCACGGCTTGGAGATGCTGTTCGACGGGGTGGGGCACCGAATCCCGTTGACCGAGCTGACCGGTCGGGAGCTGACCATCTATGGCCAGCACGAGCTGGTCAAGGATCTGGTAGCGGTCCGCCTCGAGACCGGACGGCCACTGCTGTTCGGGGCCCCGGCGGTTGCCTGCTCCGGCCTGGACAGCAGCGCCCCGGTGGTGCATTTCGAGTACGGCGGCGAGTCCCGCACGCTCGAGTGCGACCTGATCGCGGGCTGCGACGGCTTCCACGGGGTGTGCCGGCCAGCCGTCCCACCGTTCGTGCTGACCGAGTATCAGCGCGACTATCCGTACGCCTGGCTCGGCATTCTGTCCGAGGCGCCGCCCTCCTCGGACGAGCTGATCTACGCACAGCACGAGCACGGTTTCGCCTTGCACAGCATGCGCACCCCGAAGATCACCCGGCTGTACCTGCAAGTCGCTCCGGACGAGGACCTCACCGCGTGGCCGGACGAACGGGTATGGGCGGAGCTGCGCACCCGGCTGGCTCGGCACGACCCGGCCTGGCAGCTGGCCGACGGACCGGTCCTGGACAAGGGGATCACCGCACTGCGAAGCGTGGTGACCGAGCCGATGCAGTTCGGCCGGCTGTTCCTGGCCGGAGACTCGGCACACATCGTGCCGGCGACCGGCGCGAAGGGACTGAACCTGGCGGTGGCCGATGTGGCCGTGCTGGCGGCCGCGATCGAGGCCTGGTATCGCACCGGGAGCACCGAACTGCTCGACGCGTACTCCCGGACCTGCCTCGCCCGGGTCTGGCGGGTCCAGCACTTCTCTTGGTGGATGACCTCGATGCTGCACAAAGCGCCGGACGGCGACCCGTTCACCGCCCAGCTGCAGCGGGCCGCGCTTGCCCAGCTGACCGGATCGGAAGCCGCGGCCCGCGCCTTCGCCGAGAACTACGTCGGCCTACCCCTGACCGGAGGTCCCGATGACACACCGTGATACCCCGCCGTTCCGCGCCGACCACGTCGGCAGCCTGCTGCGCCCGCGCAAGGTGCTGGCGGCGCGCGCCGACCGGGCGGCCGGGCTGATCTCCGCGGCCGAGCTGCGCGCGATCGAGGACGAGGCAGTCGCCGACGTGGCGCGCATGCAGCGTGCCGTGGGACTGCAGACGGTCACCGATGGCGAATTCCGGCGGACCTCCTGGCACATGGACTTCATCTACCGCCTGGGCGGGATCAGCCAGTCCGATGACCGGATCAAGGTGCGGTTCCGCAACGCGGACGGCACGATCGAGTTCACTACCGCGGCGCTGCGGGTGAACGGTCCGGTCCGGCTGACCGAGACCGTGTTCGGCACCGACTTCAGCTACCTGGCCTCGATCGCCGCCCCGGACCAGACGCCGAAGCTCACCATCCCGTCGCCGAGCATGGTGCACTACCGCGGCGGTCGGGCCGCTCTCGATCCGGCGGTCTACCCGGACGAGGAGCAGTTCTGGACCGACCTGTCCGCGGCGTACGCCGAGCAGGTGCGCGCCGTTGCCGAGCTCGGGTGCCGGTACCTCCAGTTGGACGACACCTCGCTGGCGTACCTGAACGATCCGGCGCAGCGAGCCCTGCTCGCCGAACGCGGCGACGACGCCGAACACCAGCACCTGCGGTACATCCGGCAGATCAACGCGGCTTTGGCGGACCGGCCGGCCGGGCTGACCGTGACCACGCACATGTGCCGCGGCAACTTCCGATCGTCCTGGGCGGCCGAGGGCGGCTACGACTTCGTAGCGGAGGCGCTGTTCTCCGAACTCGCGGTGGACGGCTTCTTCCTCGAGTACGACTCCGAGCGGGCCGGCGGGTTCGCGCCGCTGCGGTTCGTCCCGCCGGGCAAGCTCGTCGTGCTCGGCCTGGTCACTACCAAGACCGGCGCGCTGGAGTCGCCCGATGAGCTGAAGCGGCGGATCGATGAGGCGGCGAAGTACGTGCCGCTCGAGCAGCTGTGCCTGTCTCCCCAGTGCGGTTTCTCGTCGACGGTCGAGGGCAATGTGCTCGGCTACGAGGAACAGGTCGCGAAGCTGGCGCTGATCGTCCAGGTCGCCCAGGACGTATGGGGCTAGGCGCGGGCCCTCCCCCTGAATCCTGCCGGCCATTTGCGGTCGCCAAACGCATGATCAGGGGTTCCAGATCCCGAAATCCGGGACTGCGGGCCGCCCCTGATCATGAATCTGGGCCACCAGGTCGCGCCCAATGTTCCGTGATCACGCGCGTTATGCGCATATGCGTGATCAGGGACCGAAGCAGCCGCCACGCGCTGCTTCGGGTCCCAGATCATGGCGGCGGACGGCGGTGATCAGCGGTCCGGGTCAGCGGCGGTCGGGGTCTAGCAGCTGCTCGGGGGTGTCCACGTCGGCCGGCGATCCAGGGCACGGCACGGCCGTCACCAGGTCGGGATGCGCGGCCATGAAGCTGCGGGCTCCGGTATCGCCGTGCGCGGTAGCGGCGACCGGTTCCCACAGCGGGCGCGGGATCACCACCGGGTGGCTCCGCCCGGCGGGCGCAGGGTAATCCGCCAGGACGATCCGGTCCGGGTCGAAGCCGGCTCGGACCGCGATCACCGCTTCGGGTACCACCCAGGGCTGGTCGACCAGCACGACGACCGCGGCAGCGACCTCGGCCGGTGCCGAGGCGGTAAGTGCGCGCAGGCCCACCCGCAACGAGGAGCCCATTCCGGTCCCCCAGTCCGGATTCGGCACGATCCAGACGTCGGCCGGCAGTTCCTGCCGCAGCGGGGCGGCGCCCTCCACGACCAGGATCGGATCGCAGCCACCAGCCCGCAGCAGTTGCACCCCGCGCGCCGCCAGCGTCTGCCCGTCCAACTCGACCAGTGCCTTGGGCCGCCCGAACCGGCGTCCCGCTCCGGCCGCGAGCAGTACCCCCGCTGCCCGCACCCCCACCGGATTCCCGCTACTGGTCATACATCGAGACCGGGGGTAGCTGCTCCTCGTCCCCGCCGTGGATCCGCCCAGCGGTGGCCGACAGCCGCTGCCCGGTCCCGCCCCAGCGGCTCGCTACGATCTCGGCCGCGATCGACACCGCGGTCTCCTCCGGGGTGCGCGCACCGATGTCCAGCCCGATCGGTGAGGCGAGCCGCTCGAGCTCCGCCTCGGTCAGCCCGGCCTCGCGCAGCCGGGCTAGCCGGTCAGCGTGGGTACGCCGGGAACCCATCGCGCCGATGTACCCCGCCGGGGTCCGCAGCGCCACTTCGAGCAGCGGCACGTCGAACTTCGGGTCGTGGGTGAGCACGCAGATCACCGTGCGCGCGTCGACCTCGGTACCGGCCAGGTAGCGGTGCGGCCAGTCCACGACCACCTCGTCCGCGTCGGGAAACCGTGCCGGGGTCGCGAAGACCGCACGCGCGTCGCACAGCGTCACCCGATAGCCGAGCAGCGAGCCCATCCTGGCCATCGCGGCCGCGTAGTCGATCGCGCCGAAGATGAGCATCCGCGGTGCGGGTGCGAACGAGTGCACGAACACCTCGACATCGTCGCGCCGGCGCTGGCCGAGGCGGCCGTACCGGCGCAGGCCGGTGGCACCGTGCTCGAGCATGCCGCGCGCGTCGTCGGTGACTGCCGAGTCCAGCCCGGCCGAGCCGAGCGAGCCCTCGGTCCGATCCGGCCAGACGATCAGCCGGGCCGGCGATGCGCCCCGGATCAGCGTCGCGATCGCCACCGGCCGGTGTTCCTCGATCGCCTCGATGACCTTGCCGAGCTCCGGGAACAGCCCGGTGTCGATCGGCTCCACCAGCACGTCGATGATGCCGCCACAGGTCAGCCCCACCGCGATCGCGTCGTCGTCGCTGACGCCGTACCGGACCAGCTGCGGCTCGCCAGCGGCCATCACCTCTTGCGCCAGCTCGTAGACCGCGCCCTCGACACAGCCGCCGGACACGCTGCCGGCGACCGTACCGTCCGGCGCCACCACCATCGCGGCGCCCGGCTGCCGCGGCGCGCTTTGGTAGGTGCCGACCACGGTGGCCAACCCAACCGGCCGGCCGGTGGCATAGGCGCGCTTGAGCTCCGCGAGCACATCACGCATGGCCCGCTCCTTTCGCCACTCGTACTGACGTTCGGGCCGAGCCGAGCAGGTTCGCCACGTGCTGGTACGCGGCGATGCTGTGCCCGGCCACGAACTCGTCAACGTACGGCAGCGCGGCCGCCATCCCGGCCGTCGCCGGCCGGTACCCGGAATGTGCCTTGTGCGGATTCACCCAGATGACCCGGTGTGCGAGGCGCTGGAGCCGGGCCATCTGCCGGCCGAGGAGCTCGGCGCCGCCCCGCTCCCAACCGTCCGAAGCGATCACGACGATCGCGCCGCGAGCCCGATCCCGCCAGCGGTGTAGGAATACCCCGAGCTGTTCGCCCAGCCGGGTACCGCCGGACCAGTCCGGGATCGTGCCGGACGCGGTCACCAGCGCGCGGGTGACCTCCCGGTGCCGCAGCTCGCGGGTGACTCTGGTCAGCCGGGTGCCCATCGTGAACGCCTCGACGGTACGAGGATGGGTGGCCACGGTCGCGTACGCGAACCGCAGCAGCGTGTCGGCATACGCCTGCATGGATCCGCTGACGTCCAGCAGCAGCACGATCCGGCGCGGTCGATCCCGGTGCCTGCGCCGTAGCAGCCGGCTGGGTTCGCCGCCCTCGCGCAGGATCGCGCGCACGGTACGGTGCGGATCGATCGGTCCCCGGTGCGCGGCCCGGAACCGCCTGGACGGCCGCCGCGGCGCGACCGGGCGCAGCAGCGTGAGCAGCAGCCGGGCCTGCGCCAGCTCCGGGTCGGACAGCTTGGCCAGATCTCGGTGGCGCAGCAGTTCGACGTCGCTCGCGCCGTACGGCAGCGACGTGCTCCCCTCGGCTTCGTCGGATTCCCCGCTGTCCAGCGCAGCGGACGGTACCGCAGCGCGAATCTCGGTCAGCGCCGGCAGCCGGATGGGAATCGGCCGTGGCCGGCCGGCCAGCCAGGTCCCGAACACGGCGTCGTAGCGGGCAATGTCGTCCCGATTTGCGCAGAACGTCAGCCGGCCGGCCCAGTACACGTGCTCGGTGCGCAGTGGATCCAGCCGATCGAGCGCGGCCGCGAACGCCTCGGTCCGGTCGGTGGCCACCGCGAGCCCACCCTGCCGAGCCAGCGCCGCGAACCCGACGAGCGCGGCCGCACCGGATCGACCGGTCTTGGCAGCGGCTTCGGCTGGCCCGGACCCGGTCATCGCCGGGCGTCCCCGATCGGCCAGGTCATCGGGCCGCTCCCCCGGCCACCAGTACGTCGAGCCCCTGGCCGCGGACCAGTTCGAGATCCTCCTTGTGCTTGAGCACAGCGCCGAGGGTCCGATCGGCGCCGGCCTCGTCGAGGCGCTCGGCCGCCACCGTACGCAGTGCCGCGGCCCAATCCAGCGACTCGGCGATGCCGGGCGGCTTGAGCAGGTCCAGCGAGCGCAGGTGCGCGGTCGCCGCGGCGATCCCGGCGGCCAGCCGCTTGCTGATCCCGGGCAGGCGGCGCTGGATGATCGCGATCTCCCGCTCCACGCTCGGATGGTCCAGCCAGTGGTAGAGGCAGCGCCGCTTGAGGGCATCGTGCACATCCCTGGTGCGGTTGCTGGTCACTACGACCGCCGGCGGATGCACGGCCGCGATCGTGCCGAGCTCGGGCACCGTGATGGCAAAGTCGGACAGCACCTCGAGCAGGAACGCCTCGAACTCGTCGTCGGCCCGGTCGACCTCGTCGATGAGCAGCACCTTGCGGTCGGGCTGGCCCGGCTCGGCCGGCTCGATCGCCCGTAGCAGCGGCCTGGCGATGAGGAACCGGCGGTCGTAGAGCTCACCCTCGATGGTCCGCACGTCGGCCACCCCGGCCGCCTCGGCCGCGCGCAGGTGGAGCAGCTGGCGGGGGAAGTCCCAGTCGTACAGCGCCTGGCTGGCGTCGATGCCCTCGTAGCACTGCAGCCTGATCAGCTCGGCGCCGGTCGCCTCGGCGAGCGCCGCGGCGAGCGAGGTCTTGCCGACGCCGGCCTCACCCTCGCAGAACAGCGGCTTGCGCATGGCCCAGGCGAGGTAGGCGGCGGTGGCCAGCCCTTCGTCGGCCAGGTAGCCGGTATCGGCGAGCCGGCGGGCTAGCTCCTCAGGTGAGCCGAGATCCATAGGGTGAGGCTACTTCGGCGGCGGCCCCGGGCAGAACCGGCCCGGTTCGAGCTGGCGGGGCATCGCCCGACCAGGCCTGCCGATCGCCGAGCGGCCGGACCCGACCCGGCACGCCGATCATGGCGCCGATCGGACCCGATCGGTTCTAGTCGTTCTGATCGGTCGTCGACTGTGCCGCGACCAGCGCCCGTAACGCGCGCACCGCCTGAACCGCGCGTTCCCCGTCGTTGGCCTGGATCGCCATCACGGGCAATGTCTCGCCGTCGGCCAGGTCCAGCAGCACCCACGGATCGCCGCGCCGGAACCCGACTCGAACCACCTCCGGCCACTCGAGGTACCGGGTTCGGAGCAGGTTGACCACGGTCAGCCCGCGGGCCTCGGCGACCAGCCGCGGCCTGGACATCACCCACAGCGCGCCGGCCACGGCGACCCCGACCGCGAACACCCCGAGCCGGTCGGGCGTATGGAAGCCGCGCGGGCCGCCGGGCAGCACCACAGCGACTACCGCGAGTAGCGCGAGCACCACGACGGCGAGTACCAGCGACACGATCCTCGCGCGCCGGGGCCGGAACACCACGGGCAGCGCCGGCTCGCCGATGTCGGTCACGACTCGCAGGGTATCCGCGCGCCGACTTGTCCTACCGAGCGTCCGCCGCCAGAGTCGTGGGCCATGCGGTGGTATGCGGAACGACCGGATCGGCAGGCCAGGCAGGTACTCGCCGATGCCCTCGTCCTGACCTGGACGATCATCTGGATCTGGTTGGCGAGCAAGGCGTTCGACCTGGTGAACCAGCTGGCGGTGCCGGGCCGAAAGCTCGAGTCCGGCGGCACCAGCCTGGCCAGCAGTCTGGCCGACGCCGGCCAGCGGGCTGGCGACGTGCCGCTGATCGGAGGCGCGCTGTCGGCACCGCTCGACGCGGCCAGCCAGGCCTCGGCCAGCGTGGCCGGGGCCGGGCAGGACATGCAGAACGCGGTCAACAGCGTGGCGTGGCTGCTGGCGATCCTGATCGTGCTGGTCATGGTCGGCTCGGTGCTGCTGGTCTGGCTGCCGCTGCGGGTGCGGTACTTGCGGCAGGCGAGCGCCGCCGCCAAGCTGCGTGACGCGAACCCGGACACCGACCTGTTCGCCCTGCGAGCGCTGGTCAACCAGCCGCTGAGTGCGCTAATCCGGGTCGACCCCGACCCGGCGGCGGCGTGGCGCAGTGGTGACCAAACCGTGATCGCCAAGCTGGCCGATCTCGAGCTGCGACGCTGGGGGCTGCGTGGCCGGGCCGAGCAGCCGGTCCTGCCCGGCTAGGGCGTACGTTCCGGCCGCAACGACTGCAGCGTTACCGCGGTGGACAGCGCCGCGACCGCGGCGTCGTACCCCTTGTCCTCGGCCGAGCCTGGCAGTCCGGCCCGGTCTCGTGCCTGCTCCTCGGTGTCGCAGGTG
>DATFRM010000033.1:0-2581 GCA_035263265.1 Actinomycetes bacterium | reverse complement strand
CGGCTGGCCGGTAGTCATGGCCGAGCCGCTCCTGCGGCGTGTGAGGCGCCGTTCGCAAGCAGAAAACACCGATTACCGGAAGTGGTCAACGGCGGACATTTCGTATTCACCGACCTTCGGTCTCGAACACCCGTTCGATCGGCGGCTCCGGTCCGAACATAGCCGCGCACTCAAACCACCAATACAGAGCGTGATCAGAGCGCGAGGGCTCCCACAGCGACGATGAGGTGACGCTACGTATGCAAATGACTCTTGCGCGTGACCGACGTGCGGTCTAGCTTTACGGACGAGCCGACTGATGGGTGGTGCCGGCAGGCACGAGATCTGGTGAGCCTCCGGGGGCGGGCTGGGATCCACCTGCAGGTATGGGTGCGATGCAGGAGGTCCAGCATGGGAACTGTTCGAAGGTTAGCGATCATTGGTTCGGCAGCCATCTTGTGCACCGTTGGCGCGTTGTCGACCGCGCCTATGGCGTCGGCCGGTGGCGGCCCGCCAACGGTGATCACGGTCGGTGATTTCTCCGGGTATGAGTACCTGCCGATGTGTTCGAACACCGCGCCGTATCCGTGCGGCAACACCGCGCTCAGCCTCGGATTCCGGATCTACACCAGCCGGATCTACAACCACAACATCACGGTCGGCTGGCAGCTCTTCGGCGGGACCGCCACGGCCGGAGTGGACTACACCGGGCCGACTAGCGGCACCGTAACGATCGCTGGCAACACCGTCAGTAGAGAAGTGCTCGTGCCGCTGGCTAACGACGGGTTCGGAGAGTCTAACGAGACCTTCCAGGTGCGGTTGACCAGCGCCAGCGTCCCGGCCGATCTCAGCTCGATCGGCACCGAGACGATCCTGGACGGGTCTCGGATCCCGGGTGACTGCACGCTGAGCAAGAGCGCACCCAATCAGGAGGCGATGACCTGCACCGGCCGGCCACCGACCCAACGGTGGTATCTGGTCGTGTGGTGCCACTACCCGTTGGGCGATCCGGAGCTGCGCGGCAACGACGTCATCGGCAACGGCACGTCCGACGGCACCTGCAACATTGGGCAGACCGTCCCAAACGGTGCGACATTCAACACCTATTAGCCAGATCCGGGCGGGCCGGGCGATATCAGCCAACACGAGCTCCCAGCACGGCATAACCTGGCTGCGAGCAGGCCTTCGACCTATCCGACTCCACGTGTGCGGCCCTCCAGCCAGGAGTTCCGATCTTGTTCACGACTGTGATCGGTGTGCCGTTCAACTCCGCGGGCACCGTGACTGGGGTCGCTCACGCTCCGCGGGTGCTTGCTCAGACCGGGATCGCCGAGCCGCACTTCATGCGCATGGTCGAGCTGGCCGAGCCGCCGCAGGCGACCCCGGAGCGGGGGCGATCCGGACTGCTGGCCGAGCCGCTACTGACCGGAATGGTCCAACGGGTGGAGGCCGTCGTCGTCGCGTCCCTGCGAGCCGGTGACCGCCCGCTCGTCGTAGGCGGCGACTGTCCGGTCCTGCTGCCCGCGGTGGCGGCCGGACAGCGGTTGCACGGGCGGGTCGGGCTGGTGTTCGTGGACGGCCACGAGGATGCATGGGATCCCCGGTTGTCGCCAACCGGCGAGGCAGCGGACAGCGAGCTCGGCCTGGCCCTTGGTCGGTACCGTGCCGACCTGCCGGCCGCGCTCGGGGAGCGGCTGCCGCAGCTGGATCCGGCTGAGCTGGTAGTACTCGGCGCCCGGGACGCGGCGGAGCTTGCCGAGGCAGGGCAGCCATCGATTGCGGACGATGTCGAGGTACTCACCCCGGTGCAGCTCCGCCAAACCGGAATGGTCGAGGCCGCTACCGCAGCGGTTCGCCGCGGTCGGCGTGCAGACTCCCTGGTGGCTGCACGTCGACCTCGACGTACTGGCCACTGACCAACTCGCCGCCGTGGACTATCCGCAGGACGGTGGGCTCACGTGTGTCGAACTGGTCGCACTCGTGCGTACGGCACTGTCCGCCGGCGGATGCCTGGGCTGGTCGCTGTGCATCTACAATCCGGACCTCGATCCGGAGCGGACGGACGCGGGCAAGGTCGTCGACTTCGTCCGTGATGTCACCTCGCCAGCCGGACTGCGGTGGTAGTGCACCAACTCGACAACGCTCCACGTGGCCGCCGGGACGACTTGGAATGCCGGGGTGAACGGCTTTTGCACGACTTGCTCGATCGTGTCGCGAGGCGGCCCCCAGGACATCGTCCTGTGGTCCGGCGTCGACATCGCTGACTACCCCATGCGCACCGTCAGGGTCAAGCAAGAGGGGGGCTGGCGCGGAGTCATCCGGTCTGGTCGTGCTGCGTGGCCAGATCCCTGCCGGCTGATGAACACCGGGTCCTGCACGTGCTCCGCTAACTCTGAAACGCCCGAGAACCGAGCGAGCCGGTGCGTCCGTACTCCCTCCCGACAGTGCCAGCACCAAGGCCGGCACGTAGCTGGGGAAGGGGACATCATGAACAGCAAGCTCGGAGTACGACGGCTCGGATTTGCTGCTGGCGCAGCCGCGGCAATGGTGGCCGCCGGTCTGGCTACGGCCGGCCCGGCTGCCGCGGCGACGTCAGCGTCGG
>DATFRM010000032.1:0-15080 GCA_035263265.1 Actinomycetes bacterium | reverse complement strand
CCGGATCAAGGCCGCGATCCTGTCCGGGCTGCCGGTCGAAAGATACTTCCAGCGGTATTTCTCAGAGTTCTCCGACTGGGACACCCCGCCGTTCTTCAAGAGCTTCCTGGAGATCGCGGTCTCTTCGACGGCGCTGCGTATCCGCTGCTTCGCGGCCACCGGATGCCTGGTCCACGAGCTGGATCCGCCGGTCGAGGACGACTTCACGATCGCGCTGCCGAGCGCCGGTCCCGGATAGGCTGAAGATCATGACGCTGACCTTGCTGCCCGCTGTGGACGTCGCCGGCGGTGCGGCGGTCCGGCTGGTTCGGGGCGACCGCGGCACCGAGGCCAAGTACGGGGACCCCTTGGATGCCGCGCTCGGCTGGCAGCGAGACGGCGCCCGCTGGATCCACCTGGTGGACCTCGATGCCGCATTCGGACGCGGGCACAACCGTGAGCTGCTGGCCAAGGTGGTGAGCACGCTGGACGTGCCGGTGCAGCTGTCCGGCGGGATCAGGGACGACGAGTCACTGGCGGCGGCTCTCGGCACCGGGTGCGACCGGGTGGTCATCGGCACCGCGGCGCTCGCCGATCCGGCGTGGTGCGCCCGCGTGATCGCGGACTACGGCGACCGGGTCGCGGTCGGCCTCGACGTGCGTGGCACCAGGCTGGCCGCGCGCGGCCGGCACGAGGACGGCGGCGAGCTCTATCCGACGCTGGCCCGGCTCGACGCGGACGGCTGCGCCTGCTACGTGGTCACCGATGTGACCCGGGACGGCACCATGGCCGGGCCCAACCTGGACCTGCTGCGCGCGGTCGGCGCCGCGACCGAGCGGCAGATCATTGCCAGCGGCGGCGTATCAGGCCTGCGCGATCTGCGCGCGATAGCCGATCTCGAGCCGCTCGGGGTTGCCGGCGCGATCATCGGGAAGGCCCTCTACGCTGAGGCGTTCACGCTGCCGGAGGCGCTCGCGGCGGTGTCGAAGATGCCAGAAGACGGCCGAGCGCACGACAGCGAGCGAAAGCGGTTAGCGGATGAGCGAGGTACTTGAGTGAGTGACCTGCAGCGGATCAGCTCCGGCGTGCCCTGGGAGGACGGCTTCGGCTACTCCAGGGCGGTGGTGGCCGGGCCGTTCGTGTTCGTCTCCGGGTGCACGTCGATCCTCGATGGCGCGATCCGGTACGAGGGTGATCCGTACCAGCAGGCCAAAACCGCGCTCGAGATCGCCGAGCGCGCGCTGGTCGAGGCCGGCGCCGCGATCACCGATGTGGTGCAGAGCCGGATCTACATCGTGCACGCCAGGGACGCCGAGGCGGTCGGCCGGGCGCACTCCGAGGTGTTCGATGCGGCCCGCCCGGCCTCGACGCTGGTCGTGGTCGAAGGCCTGATCGACCCGCGGTTGCTGGTTGAGATCGAGGTCATGGCCTACCTGGGCGGTCGCGGGTCGGGCGACTGACGATCCGCGGCGAGCCGAGCTACTGCCGCAGGTCTGCGCTGGCCAGCCCGGACACCGCCCGCGCGTCACCGGTGACCGTGACGAGTGCCTGGTCGCGCCGGCCGAATGCGTACAGCATGAGCTCGGCCGGTAGTCCGGCCAGCGCCGCCACCGGCTCGCCCGGGCGCACCGCGAACGTGGCGCCGGTGTCGGTGCGCTGCACCCGGACGCCGACGTCGACGGACCGGAACAGGAGCCGGCCACCTTGGTGAAGACGGGACCAGAACAGGTCCTGGAACTCCGGATCGAGGTCACGGGCCATCCACTCCGGCGCGGCCCGGCGCACGTCCTCGTGGTGGACGAAGAACTCGACCGCGTTCGCCATCTCGTCGACGCCAGGCAGGCCGAGCGGCGACCACCGGGGCGGGCCGTCCCTGAGCATCTTGATCAGCTCGGGAAAGCTGTGCCGGTCCCGCATCTGCCGCTGCACGGATCTGGTGTGGCCGGCCAGTCGCCGGATCACGATGCCGACTGCCGCATCCGGCCGCCGTTCCCGGGTGACCAGGTGTGCGGCCAGGTCGTAGCTGTCCCAGCCGGCGCACAGCGTCGGGTGCTCCGGTCCGACCCGCTCCAGCAGCGCGCACAGCATGGCGCGTTCGGCCTGGGCGTAGGAGGTCACGCCAGCGATCGTACGTGGCGGCCAGCGGAGGGCTCCCGACCGGGTAAGGAGCGCGCTGCGGTAACGCGTGTGACAGATGGTTGCGCCATCGGGCAGGCTGGACGAAGCGGGCCGGCCAGCGTGCCGACCCCCGCAGCACACCCTGCGGACGTGCTCTGAGGGAGGATCCGTGGCCCGGGTCAGCCGAACCGTGCTGCGCCGAGGCCTGGGCATTCTTGGGTTAGCGATCAAGGAAGAGCGCCGGATCTTCGCGGTGGCCACGATCGGCGCGGCGCTGTACGCGGTGATGACGGTGCTTGCCGCCTGGGTGCTCGGCGAGGTGACCGACCGGGTGATCCTGCCGGCGTTCCGGGACGGCCGAACCAGCGCGGGCGCGCTTGCGGTGGCGGCGGCGGCGATCGTCGGGATCGCGTTCCTGAAGGCAGCCGGCATCGTCGGCCGCAGGCTCGGCGCCGGGATCATGATGAGCCGCCTGCAGGCCACGTACCGGCGCCGGGTCACCCGTCAGTACTTGCGCCTACCGCTGGCCTGGCACCACCAGCACCCGACCGGCGAGCTGCTGTCCAACGCGAACGCCGACGTGGAGGCCACCTGGTATCCGATCGCACCGCTGCCGATGGCGGTCGGGGTTCTGATCATGCTCGTGGTGGCCGCTACCGCGATGGCCGCGACCGATCCGGTGCTCGCCGCGGTCGGCCTGTTGGTGTTTCCGGCGGTGTTCGTGCTCAACCTGTTCTACCAGCGCAAGCTGTCGCCGATCGCGACCCGGGCCCAGCAGCTGCGCGGCGAGGTCAGCGAGGTCGCGCACGAGTCGTTCGACGGTGCCCTGGTGGTGAAGGCGCTCGGCCGGGAGACCGAGGAGACCGCACGGTTCGACACCGTCAGCGACGAGCTCAGGGCGGCCAACTTCGCCGCCGGCCGGATCCGCGGCATGTTCGATCCGATCCTCGAGGCGTTGCCGAATCTCGGCATCCTCGCGGTGCTCGGAGTGGGCGCGATCCGGGTCTCGAGCGGCGCGTTGCAGCCCGGCGACGTGGTGCAGATCGCGTACCTGTTCACGCTGATCTCGTTCCCGATCCGGGCGATCGGCTGGGTCCTCGGCGAGCTGCCGCGCAGCGTGGTCGGGTACGACCGGGTCGAGCGGGTGCTGACCGCGACCGGGTCGCTGCCGTACGGGCCGGTCCCAGCGCCGCTGGACCGCGGCGATGCCAGCCGACTGACGGTGGTGGCGGTCCGGTACTCCTACGTGGACGGCCATGACGTGCTGCGGGATGTGAGCTTCACGGTCCAGCCGGGCCGCACGGTCGCGGTGGTGGGACCGACCGGATCGGGCAAGTCGACGGTGACCTCACTGCTAGTGCGGCTGGTCGACCCGGGCAGCGGCGATGTGCTGCTCGACGGGGTGAACGTACGCGACTTCGAGGCGGGTGGGGTAGCCGCGACCGCGGCGGTGGTTCCGCAGCATGCGTTCCTGTTCGACGACAGCGTGCGCGACAACGTCACGCTCGGGATGGAGGTACCCGACGACCAGGTGTGGGCCGCGCTCGGGCTGGCGCAGGCCGACGGGTTCGTGGACCGGCTGCCGCACGGCCTGGACACCCGGGTCGGCGAGCGGGGGACCACGCTGTCGGGCGGCCAGCGGCAGCGGCTCGCGCTGGCTCGGGCCCTGGTCCGCCAGCCCAAGCTGCTAGTCCTCGATGACGCGACGAGCAGCGTGGATCCGGCCGTGGAGGCGAGGATCCTGGCCGGACTGCGCGAGTCGGCGGCGACCGTGGTCGTGGTCGCATACCGGCGGGCCACGATCGCGCTCGCCGATGAGGTGATCTACGTCGAGCACGGCCGGGTCCTGGACCGGGGCCGGCCGGACGAGCTGGCGGAGCGGTCGGTCGGCTTCCGCAACCTGCTGACGGCGTACGAGGAGGCGGCCCGGGAGCGGATCGGCGCCGACGCTTAGCCCGCACTACCCAGCCAGCCCACCCCCTTTTCGATCATTACGCGCGTGGCGCGGTGGACAAAACTGTGCAAATGCCGCAAGAGCAGCTACCCAGGGAGCGTAATGATCGCTAGGAGTGCCGCGCGCAGAAGTGGCTAGCGTAGGGGTGCGACCGCGAAGCCGTCGCCGATGTCAGCGGCCAGCCGCAGGTACGCGTTGTAGGTGGCCGGCTGCAGCTCGTCGAGATCGATGATCGCGCCCTCTTCCAGATGCGGGTCGAACGGGATCCGGGCGACCGCCCGGCAGCGGGAGGCGAAGTGCTCCTCGAGCCGGTCGACGTCGACGTTGCCGCCGCCCGGGTGCACGGTGGAGATCACCGCGACGCAGCGGCGGACCAGGTCGTGGTACCCGTGACTTTCCAGCCAGTCCAGCGTGGCCGACGCGGATCTGGCCCCGTCCAGGGACGCCGAGCTGACCACGATCAGCGAGTCGGCCAGGCCCAGCACACCCACCATCGCGCTGTGCAGCAGGCCGGTGCCGCAGTCGGTGAGGATCAGGTTGTAGAAGCTCTCCAGGATCCCCACACTGATCCGGTAGTCCGCCTCGGAGAACGCCATCGAGACGAACGGGTCGACGTCGCTGGCCAGCACCTCGAGCCGGGACGGCGCCTGCGAGGTGTACTCGCGCACGTCGGCGTACCGGGTCATCCGCGAGGCGTTGTTGACCATGTCGCGCACGGTTCGGGTGCTTTCCCGCGGGATCTTCTCGCCGAGCGTGCCGCGGTCCGGGTTGGCATCCATCGCGATCACCCGGTCACCGCGCAGGGTAGCGAACATCGAACCCAGCGCCGCGGTCGTGGTGGTCTTGCCGACGCCACCCTTGAGGCTGATCACCGCAAGCCGGTGGCACCCGTGCAGCGGGGTTCGCGCTCGGTTGACCAGCTCGCGCTCCCGGAGTTCTGCCGCCGACGGCCCGAGGTTGACCAGCCCACCGGTGGCCTGGAAGAGCGCCCGGCGCCAGCCCCGGCCCGGCTGCTCGGCTCGCTGCCGGAGCACGTGCTCGGCGGTCAGCTGAGTCGAGCTCGGCCGCGCCGGCGCCACTTGGGTGTCGCGCGCCTCGAGCACGGAGCCGCGCTCGCCGGTGCCCGCGAGGTCCAGATAGGCACCCAGACCGTCCGAGTTGGTCGGGGCGTCGAAACCGCTGCGATAGGTGCGGCTGCTGTACTCGGTCGAGTACGGCGCGGACCGGGCGAATGCGTCGCCGCCGAACGCGTGCCGACCGTACGTCCCGGGCTCAGGCTCCGCGGTCGGATAGTCGCCGGTGGCCGCCGGCTCCGAGTCGGTGGCGGGCGGACCGGTCAGGAACGACTCCGTGGTGTCCGGCCGAGCCGACGGGCCGGGCTGGGTTGCCGCGTAACCGGATCCGCTCCGATAGCGGTACGGATCCTCGGACGCCGGCGCGCCCGGCTCCGCGCTGTGGTCGTCGTCTACGAACAGATCCATCGAGAGCCCCAGCTCTTCGTAGAGCGACCGACGGCGGAAGTATGAGCTCGTCGTGGTGCTGGCGTCCTCCTGCTCGGGGAGGCCGTCCTGCGACGTCATGCAGCCCTCCGTGCCTGGTCTAACCCGATCGCGCCCGGATGGCGGCAAATGCCCGGCGCGCCTGGGCCATAGCCTAGACCCGCGCGCTGGAAGATCGCGCCCTGTTCGCGGTCGAGCTGGATCATGCCGGCGACCGAAACCGGGCGGCGGTTTGTCGGCTGCTCCCGGCAGTATGGAAGGACATGTCCAGCGCCGTTCATGAACTCAGCTCCGGGACCGGTCTGTCCGCGGTCGCGACCGTCAAGCGCGGCCTGGCGATCTCGCCGGAGTTCCGGGCCGGACTGCCCGGCACCCTGTCCCTTGCGATCGCGGCCACCGCTGGGCGCATGATCGTTCCGATTACCGTTCAGCAGACCATCGACCACGGTTTGCGCGCGTCGGGCGGTCCGGACCTGGGCCTGGTCGGCTGGGCGGTGGGGGCCGCAACTGTCGCCGTCGTGATCACCGCGGCCTGCGCATACTTCATGAACGTCCGGCTCTACCGCACGACGGAGGCCGGTCTACGCACGTTGCGGGTGCGCGCGTTTCGGCACGTCCACGACCTGTCGGTGCTGCATCAGGCCAGCGAGCGGCGCGGCGCCCTGGTTTCCCGGGTGACCAGCGACGTCGACACGATCTCCACGTTCATGCAGTGGGCCGGGATCCTGGTGCTGATCAGCGCCGGCCAGCTTGTCCTGGCTACGTTGATCATGGCGGTCTACAGCTGGCAGCTCACGCTGCTGATCTGGTCCATCTTCCTGCCGCTGTTCGTGATCCTGCGGTTCGTCCAGCGCCGGCTGGCAACCGCCTACGCGACGGTCAGGGAACGGGTCGGCCGGATGCTCGCCGCGGTCTCCGAGGCGGTGGTGGGCGCCTCGGTGGTCCGGGCCTACGCGATCGAGGACCGCACCGCCGCGCGGCTGGACAGTGCGATCGACGCCCATTACCGGTCGGCGGTGCGGGCCCAGCGGCTGGTCGCCCTGTCGTTCTCCAGCGGCGAGCTGGCCGGCGGGCTGGCCACCGCGCTGGTCGTGATCGGGGGGATCTGGCTCGGCATCGATCAGCAGATCACCGTCGGCGAGCTGATCGCGTTCCTGTTCCTGATCGCGCTGTTCGTGACCCCGGTGGCGGTCGGCACCGAAGTGCTCAACGAGGCGCAGAACGCGGTCGCCGGCTGGCGCCGGGTCATCGGGGTGCTCGACACCGAGCCGGATGTGGCCGATCCGGGCGAGTCCGGCGTCGTGCTGCCGCGCGGCCCGATCGAGGTGCGCTTCGAGCACGTCGAGTACGGCTACCCGGGCGGTCCGACCGTGCTGCATGACGTGGCCCTTCGGATCGCGCCCGGTTCCCGGGTCGCCGTGGTCGGCGAGACCGGCTCCGGCAAGACCACATTCGCGAAGTTGCTGACCCGGCTGATGGATCCCGTCCGCGGCCGCGTGCTGGTCGACGAGGTGGATCTACGCGACGTGCGGTTCTCTTCGCTGCGGGACCGGATCGTGATGGTCCCGCAGGACGGGTACCTGTTCGACACCACGGTGGCCGACAACATCCGATACGGCCGGCCGGCCGCCACCGATACGGAGATCGAGCTCGCGCTGACCGAGCTCGGCCTGGCGGACTGGCTGTCCGGGCTCGCCGCGGGGCTGGCCACCCCGGTCGGCCAGCGCGGCGAGGGCCTGTCCGCGGGGGAGCGGCAGCTGGTCGCGCTTGCTCGCGCCTACCTGGCCGATCCTGACCTGCTCGTGCTCGATGAGGCCACATCGGCCGTGGACCCGGTGACCGAGGTTCGGCTCGCCCGCGCACTCGAGGGCATCACCAGGGGCCGGACCGCCATCTCGATCGCCCACCGGCTGTCCACCGCGGAGGCCGCGGACGAGGTGATCGTGTTCGACGCGGGGCGGGTGGTCGAGCGCGGCCGGCATGCCGATCTGGTCGGCGCGGGCGGCGTATATGCCCGGCTATATGCCTCCTGGACTCGCAACACCGCGACGGGCTCGTAGCCGCAACCGGCCCTAGCGGGGACCCTGGATCGGGCACCGGTCGGAGCCGCCTCGCTAGGTACTCGACCGATGCGACGACGGTCTTCGGAACAGTGAGCCCTGCTCTTCGTCGTCCTCGGCCGCACCGGCTTGCTCCGGCACCCGGTGCCGCGCTCCGTTCTTCCGCGTCTTGGGCGGCGACACCGTGATCCGCGGGTAGTTCTGCAGCCGGGCGGCGATGCGTTCCCGCCACTCTGCGTCCGCGCGCAGCTCGTCCTCGCTCGGGGACATCGCGATGATCCCGAGCAGCACGCCGGAGACCACCCCGATCCCGATGATCAGCGGTAGCAGGAACTCCAGCGCGCTGGCGCCTTCCAACATCCGGCCCGGCCGGTCCAGCCGCACGCTCACCGCGGCCATTGCGGTGAAGTGCATGCCGTTCACCGCCACACCCATGATCAGTGAGGCCGCCAGGACCGCCCAGCCGCCGCGGACCCGAACCGTGAACCAGAGGGCGACCGTCGCCGCGATCGCGGCGATCGCGACTGAGGCCACCACCAGCAGCGTGTCGTAGAGCACGGTCCCGGTCAGCTGCACGGCGGCCATGCCGAGGTAATGCATGCTGGCGACGCCCAACCCGGTGATCACACCGCCGATCAGCAGGGCGGTCACGTGCTGGCCGCCGAACCCCACGATGAACAGCCCGATCCCGACGATCGCGACCGCCACCCCCATGCTGGCCAGCGTCATCGGGACGTCGTAACGGATCTGCGAACCGACCACGCTGAAGCCGAGCATCGCGATGAAGTGCATAACCCAGATCCCGGTGCCGCCGATCGAAATCGCCGCCACCGTGAGCCAGCGCAATCGGGCCCAGCCGGTCACCGCGCGGGCCCGAGATGTGCATAACAGGCCAAGCGCGGACCCAACGCACGACATCAGATACGAGAACAGCGGGGTCAGCGGCCCGTAGGTGAAGTGATGCACATGGGTCATGGCCGCCCATACTTGCATATCGCACCTATCCCGGCCGAGACCCGCGGCCAGATTGAGGATTGGCCGGCTCCGGCCCGGGTTTGCCTACCGGCGGCCGGCCGGAGCGGCAGAATTGGGCCTCATGACCACCGGCACGATCAGCCCCGATCTGGACGAATTCCTGGTAGCGGCGCGGACCGATCGGGTGGTAACGCTGCGCCGTCGGCTGCTCGCCGACGGGGACACCCCGGTCGGGCTCTACCGCAAGCTGGCCGGCGAACGACCCGGCACGTTCCTGCTGGAAAGCGCCGAGCACGGCGGGATGTGGTCCCGCTACTCGATCATCGGCGTGCGCAGCGAGGCGACGCTGACCGAGCGGGGCGGCCGGGCTCGCTGGATCGGCCACCCGCCGGCCGGGGTGCCGGATACCGGCGATCCGCTGGCCGTGCTGCGGGCCACCGCCACCGCGCTGCGGACCCCGGCCAGCCCCGCGCTGCCGCCGCTGACCGGCGGGCTGGTCGGGTACCTCGGCTACGACCTGGTACGCCGGCTGGAGCGGCTGCCGAGCGCCGCCGCCGACGATCTCGCCGTGCCGGAGCTCGCGCTCATGCTGGCCACCGACGTGGCTGTGCTCGACCACGTGGACGGCTCGGTGCTGCTGGTCGCGAACGTCATTGTCGGCCCGGACGACGACGAGACCGCCCGCCGAGCCGCGTACCACCGTGGGGTCACCCGGCTGGAGGCGATGACCCTGGATCTGACCAGGCCGGTTGCGCCGCTGGCGGCCGCGATCGACCAGGTCGCGGCCCCGGTGTACCGCCGGCTGACCGAGAGCGCGGACTATCAGAAGGCAGTGACCGCAGCAAAGGAGGAGATCTTCGCGGGCGAGGCGTTCCAAATCGTGCTGTCCCAGCGCTTCGAGGCCGGGACCATGGCCAGCCCGCTGGATGTGTACCGAGTGCTGCGCGCGGCCAACCCAAGCCCGTACATGTACCTGCTGCGGTTCGACGGGTTCGACGTCGTCGGCTCGAGTCCCGAGGCACTGGTCAAGGTGACCGGGGACCGGGCTCTGCTGCACCCCATTGCCGGCACCCGGCCACGAGGCACTACCCCGCAGCACGACGCGGAGCTCGCCGCCGAGCTGCTCGCCGACCCGAAGGAGCGGGCCGAGCACGTGATGCTCGTCGACCTCGGCCGTAACGATCTCGGCCGGGTGTGCGCACCGGGCTCGGTCGAGGTCGTGGACTTCATGTCGATCGAGCGCTACTCGCATGTCATGCACATCGTGTCCACCGTGGTCGGCAGGCTGGCCGCCGGCCGTGATGCGCTCGACGTGCTGCTCGCGTGCTTCCCGGCCGGCACCGTGTCCGGGGCGCCGAAACCGCGTGCGATGGAGATCATCGAAGAGCTCGAGCCGGTGCGCCGCGGTCTGTACGCCGGGGCGGTTGGTTATCTCGGCTTTGCCGGCGACCTGGACACCGCGATCGCGATCAGGACCGCGCTGCTGCGCGACGGCGTGGCCTACGTGCAGGCCGGCGCCGGAATCGTGGCCGACTCCGACCCCGAGCTCGAGGACGCCGAATGCCTGAACAAGGCCGCGGCGGTGTTGAGCGCGATCGCCGCCGCCCAGACCATGCGGCCGGTCCGATGACCGATCCGGTCCGCTCCGGTCGCCGGGCGCTGGCTACGGCGGTGGTGGCCTGCGCAGCCGGCGCGGGCCTGGTGCTGCTCGCCGCCGGCCAGCCATGGGCCCGCGCGGTGACCGGCGGTGCGGCCGGTGCGGTTGCGGTGACCGCGACCGGCGCCGAGATCGTTCCGCTGGTGCCCGGGCTGGGCCTGCTCGCCCTGGCTGGCTCGGTGGCGCTGCTGGCCACCCGGCGGCTGGGCCGGCGGCTAGTAGGCGCGATCCTCGCCGCCGCGGGCGCTGGCACCGTCGCGGCTACGATCGCCGGCCGGGCGGCGCCGGACGCGGCCCTGCGGGAGGCCGGCGGCGTGGCGACCGGGCGGATCGGCGCCGCGGTGAGCGCCGTGGCCGGCACCGGCTGGCCGTGGCTGGCGATGGCCGGCGGGCTACTCGTGCTCGCGGTCGGGCTGGCCGCCGCGGTGGCCGGGCCCGGCTGGTCGGTCATGTCCAGCAGATACGAGCGTGGTGCCGGACCGGTCGCGGCCGGCGATCCGGAGACGACCGGCGGCCCGCAAGCCCCGACGGCCGCCACCGGGCCGGTCACCGGCCGCGACACCTGGACCGCCCTGGACCAGGGCATCGACCCAACGGTGTGACACCCTTATGCCGGCAACGCGGAGCCGGCGAAAGCGCGCGCAGGCACGAGGGAGAGAGATGGTTGCACAGGATCACGGGCATTCGACCGCGGCGTGGACCGCGGTAGTCCTGGCCCTCGCCGGGTTCGTTGTCGGGGGAGTGGCCTTGGTCCTCGCTGCGCCGTGGCTGTTCTTCGTCGGCGTGGGGCTGCTGGTCCTCGCCGCAGTGTCCGGCAAGGTGCTGCAGATGATGGGCCTCGGGGCCAAGGACTCCGAGCAGGTTAGGTGACCAACGCCGGTGACCGCAGACCGCGGCCGTGGCCTGGTGCTCGTCGTCGAGGATGAGAAACCGATCGCCGACCTGCTGCGGCTGTACCTGACCAGGGAAGGGTTCGGCGTCCAGGTCGCCGCCGACGGTCAGGCCGGACTGTCCGCGGCCCGCGCCGAGCACCCGGTTGCGATCGTTCTCGATATCGGCCTGCCGCAGCTCGACGGGACCGAGGTGTGCCGGCTGCTGCGCGCCGAAGGCAACTGGACCCCGGTGTTGTTCCTCACCGCGCGGGACGAGGAGGTCGATCGGGTCGTGGGGCTCGAGCTGGGCGCCGATGACTATGTCACCAAGCCGTTCAGCCCGCGCGAGGTGGTGACCCGGATCAAGACCGTGCTACGCCGCTCCAGCGGCCCGCCGGCGCCGGAGCAGACCTACGTCGTCGGTGCGGTCGAGCTCGACCCCGCGCGCCGGACCGTGCACGCGGCCGGGCGCCCGGTGCCGCTCACCGCGACCGAGTTCGATCTGCTCGCCTACCTGATGCGTAAGCCAGGCCTGGTGATCCCACGCGAGCGGCTGCTGGCGGAGCTCTGGGGCTACCCGGCCGGATCTACCCGCACGGTCGACGTGCACATCGCCCAGCTGCGCGCCAAGCTCGGCGCCACCAGCCCGATCCGGACCGTTCGCGGAGTCGGTTACGCGGTCGACGACCCGCCTCGGTAGATGGCGCGCGACGAGACCGTCATCCTCAGCCGCGATCGGGTGCGCGGCGCGGGCTCGCTGGGACTGGCCGACCGGCTGCCCGGCCGTCAGTCACTCGCGGTCCAGATCGCGTTGGTAACCACCGCGGTGGCGGCGTGTGCGGTGCTGCTGGCCGGACTGGTCTCGGTCGGCCAGATCCACCAGGCGGCCGAGCGTGAGGCGCGAGACAACCTGGCCGCCGACGCCGACCTGATCGCAACCGCGTTCGGAGCCCTGGAGCCTGGTCGACCGGCCCGCAATCTCCGGCTGACCAGGATGCTGCGGCTGTTCGAGCAGCAGGGCCTGAACGTGGAGCCGATCCCGGCTACGACCGAGCGGGAAGTGCCGGTGCTCAGCTCGGCCGAGGCCGACGCGGTCCGGGCTGGCCAGAACCTGTCCGGAGTCCGGACGGTCGACGGTGAACGAGTGATCTACGAGGCTCGCTCGCTCCAGGACGGCGCCGGAGTGCTGGTCTACCAGGAGGCTCAGGTCGCGGTCGCGCCGCAGCAGGAGGCGCGTCGCCGGCTGCTGCTCGCGCTGCTGGCCGGCCTGGCCGGCGCCGCGCTGGTCGGGGTGCTGCTCGCCCGCCGGTTGGCCACACCGCTGCGGCGCGCCGCGCGGGCTGCGCACCGGCTGTCCGCCGGCGCGCGCGACGTACGGGTGGAACCGGAAGGTCCGGCCGAGATCGCCGGCCTCGCCGATGCGATGAACCGGCTCAGCGCCGCGCTGGCCGTCTCGGAAGACCGGCAACGCCAGTTCCTCCTGTCGGTCTCGCACGAGCTGCGCACGCCGCTGACCGCGATCAGGGGGTACGCCGAGGCGATGGCCGACGGCGTGCTTCCGCCGGCCGAAGTGGCCACTTCGGGGCAGACCATGCTCGCCGAGGCCGACCGGCTGGACCGGCTGGTGGCCGACCTGCTCGACCTCGCTCGGCTAGGCGCCCAGGACTTCCGGTTGGACATCGCCGAGGTGGACCTGGCCGCGTTGGTCACCGCCGCCGCCGAGGTCTGGCGTGGCCGGTGCGAACGGGAAGGAGTGCAGCTGCGGCTCGAACTCTCGGGTGTGCCGCTACGGGTGGACACCGACCCCACCCGGGTGCGTCAGATCGTGGACGGGCTGGCCGAGAACGCGCTGCGGGTGACTCCGGCGGGAGCGCCGATCGTGCTGGCAGCGCGCGCCGACGGGGCCGAAGCGGTGGTAGAGGTGCGTGACGGCGGTCCCGGGCTCACCGCGGACGACCTCGCGGTCGCGTTCGAGCGGTCCGCGCTCTATGAGCGCTACCGCGGTGTCCGGCGGGTCGGCACCGGGGTCGGGCTGGCTCTGGTCGCCGGGCTGGCCGAGCGGCTCGGCGGCAGCGCGCACGCCGGACCAGCACCGGAGGGTGGCGCCGCGTTCTCGGTCCGGCTGCCCGGACCTGCACGGTAGGCCGTGGGGCGCGGGCCGGGCCGGGCCCGGTGACGGGCGGTCGGCCGGGACTGCCCTACGATGCTGCGACGACGGATGGCCTCGACGGTCAGAGACGGTCAGATTGGAACCGGTTGGCGTGAGTGTGCTCGACGAGATCCTCGAGGGCGTCCGGGCCGATCTCGAGATCCGGCAGCAGCAGGTTCCGCTCGCCGACTTGAAGGCTCGGGTCAACCGGCGCCCCGACGCCAAGGACGGGTTGGCCGCGCTGCGTTCCGGCCGGGTGAGCGTGATCGCCGAGGTCAAGCGCCGCAGCCCGGCCAGGGGCGCGCTGGCCGCGATCACTGACCCGGCCGCGCTGGCCAGAGAGTACGAGGCCGGCGGCGCCCGGATCATCTCGGTGCTGACCGAGCAGCGCAGGTTCGGCGGCCGCTTGGATGATCTGGCCGCGGTGCGCGCCGCGGTGGACGTGCCGATGCTGTGTAAGGACTTCATCATCTCCGCCTACCAGCTCTGGGAGGCGCGGGCGTACGGGGCCGACATGGCGCTGCTCATCGTGGCCGCGCTGGAGCAGAACGCGCTGGTCGGGCTCGTCGAGCGGGCGGAGTCGATCGGGCTTACCCCGCTAGTGGAGATCCACGACGAGGACGAGGGCGAGCGAGCGGTCGCAGCCGGGGCCAAGGTCATCGGCGTCAACGCTCGCAACCTGCGCACGCTCGAGGTCGACCGCGGCCTGTTCGCCCGGCTGGCGCCGGGGCTGCCGAGTACGGTGATCAAGATCGCTGAGTCCGGCGTGCGCGGTCCGCACGATGTGATCGCGTACGCCTCGGCCGGAGCCGACGCGGTGCTGGTCGGAGAGTCGCTGGTCACCGGCCGCGATCCGCGCGCCGCGGTGGCCGACCTGGTCGCGGCCGGTGCCCATCCGGCGATCAGGCACGGACGCAGCTGAGCACAATGAGCCAGGTCACCGCCGGAGCCCAGCCGCCAGCCCCCGCTGGGGACGGCGATCGGGATGCAGCCGTCGGCGATCGGCCCGGTTACTTCGGCCGGTATGGCGGCGTGTTCGTGCCCGAGGCGCTGGTCGCGGCGCTCGACCAGCTCGCCGAGCAGTACCAGGCCGCAGCGGCAGACGAGCGGTTCACCGCCGAGTTGAACCGGCTGCTCACCACCTATGCCGGCCGGCCGTCGATCGTCACCGAGGCGCCGCGATTCGCCGAGCATGCCGGTGGCGCGCGCGTCCTGCTCAAGCGCGAGGACCTGAACCACACCGGATCACACAAGATCAATAACGTCCTCGGCCAGGCCCTGCTGACCAAGCGGATGGGCAAGACCAGGCTGATCGCGGAGACCGGAGCCGGTCAGCATGGGGTGGCCACCGCCACCGCGGCGGCGCTGCTCGGGCTCGACTGTGTGGTGTACATGGGCGAGGAGGACACCCGCCGGCAGGCGCTGAACGTGGCCCGGATGCGCCTACTCGGCACCGAGGTGGTCCCGGTGGCGACCGGTTCGCGCACGCTCAAGGACGCCATCAACGAGGCGTTCCGAGACTGGGTGGCCAATGTCGAAAGCACTCACTACCTGCTTGGCACGGTCGCCGGGCCGCATCCGTTCCCGGTGATGGTCAGGAACTTCCACCGGGTGATCGGCGACGAGGCGAAGGCGCAGGTGCGCGAGCTGACGGGCCGGCTGCCAGACGCGGTGTGTGCGTGCGTCGGCGGCGGCTCCAACGCGATGGGGATCTTCCACGCGTTCGTCCTCGACCGGCAAGTCCGGCTCTACGGCTTCGAGGCCGGCGGCGACGGGGTCGAGACCGGGCGGCACGCGGCCACCCTGACCGCCGGCTC
>DATFRM010000031.1:0-8253 GCA_035263265.1 Actinomycetes bacterium | reverse complement strand
GTGCTGCGCGGCGCGCTCGACGGCCCAGTTCTGATTCTGGACCGGGACGGCACGGCGCCGGCGGAGCTAACGGTCGGTTCCGAGCTGTTGCTGCGTGATCCCGAGGGCGCTCCGGTCGGGCTGCTGACGGTGACCGAGTTGATCGCGGTGAACGAACATCGATACCGGATCAGCGGAGCTGCGCGCCCGGTGCGCGACTCAGGTCGGGCCGCTGGCTACCGGCGCTTTGCCGACCTCCCGGCTACGCCGGCCGAGGTCGCCGCCCGGCTGGCCGGCGCACCGCAGGCGATACTCGCGGTACCAGTAAGCGGCCCGCCATCGGCCGCCGATCTGAACACGATCCTGGCCGCTGCCGCCGAGCTCGGCCGCGAGCCGGCCACCGTCCTGCTGCTGGTCCAGGTCAGGGACCGTGCACTCGGCGCCTATCCGGCGCCCCGGCTGGTGCAGCAGACCGTGCGGGCGGTCGACAACGCCGAGCTGGACGCGGTGGTCGTCCCGATTCCGCTGCCGGTTCCTCCGGATCCGGCCGGCCGCGGTTACGCCTGGGCCCAGCTGGCCGCCCGGTTCGGCGCCTCGCACCTGCTGCTGCCCACCGACGTGATCGCGGCCGTGGATACCGGGTCGCTGCCGGCCATTCCGGTTCCGGGCCAGCTGTCCGGGACGCCGGACGCCGACCGGACCCGGCGCGGGCTGACCGTGTTCTTCACCGGGCTTTCCGGGTCCGGGAAGTCCACGGTGGCCAAGGCGCTGCGCGACCGGCTGCTGACCGACGGCCGGACGGTATCGCTGCTGGACGGCGACGAGGTGCGCCGTCTGCTGTCGGCCGAGCTCGGCTTCTCCCGGGCCGACCGCGATCTCAACGTCCGCCGGATCGGGTTCGTCGCCGCCGAGATCACCCGACACGGCGGGATCGCGATCTGCGCCCCGATCGCGCCGTACGCGGAGGCTCGGGCGAGCGTACGGAGCATGGTGGCCAGGCACGGTGACTTCGTCCTGATCTACGTGGACACGCCGCTGGCGGTATGCGAGAGCCGGGACCGCAAGGGCATGTACGCCAAGGCCAGGCAGGGACTGATCGCCGAGTTCACCGGGATCTCAGATCCGTACGAGCCGCCCGACGACGCGGACCTGCGGCTGGACACCTCGGACCGCTCGGTCGACGAGTCCGTTGAGCTGGTGTACGCGTTGCTTCGGGATCGGCTGACCGCCTCCGGTTGACCGCCTCCGACCCGCCAGTCCGACAGTCCGGCTGGCTCCGGCTAGCCGGGCCGATCAGCACCCGTTAACCGGCCCCATCTATCAACCGCTCCGGGCAGCCGGTAGCCTTAGTGGCTAATTCCCACTTAGTGGAGCGTAAAGGAGGGAAATGGACTGGGACTGGACGCTCAGCTTGGCCGGCCTCCTGGTTGGCCTGGTCGTCGGGATGACCGGTATGGGCGGGGGTGCGCTGATGACCCCGCTACTCGTGCTGTTCTTCCACGTTCCGCCGCTGACCGCCGTCTCGAACGATCTCGTAGTGAGCGCGCTGATGAAACCGGTAGGCGGCTTCGTGCACCTGCGCCGCGGCACGGTGCACCTCGGACTGGTCAAGTACCTCTCGCTCGGCTCGGTGCCGATGGCATTTCTGGGGGTGGTGCTGCTGCAGGCGATCGGCTCCGACTCGGCGGTGCAGACCGTGGTCCGACTGGCGCTCGGGGTCGCGCTGGTGCTGGCCGCGATCGGGATCGTCGCTCGCGCCTACATCGGATGGGCCCGGCGGAAGGATCCCAGCCGGAACGCCGGTCCGGAGCCGGCTGAGGTCCGGGTCAGGCGGGTGCCCACCCTGCTGATCGGCGCGCTCGCCGGCCTGATCGTCGGCATTACCTCGGTTGGATCCGGCTCACTGGTCGTGGTCGCGCTGCTCTTCCTCTACCCGCTGTTGCGCACCAACCGGCTGGTCGGCACCGACATCGTCCAGGCGGTGCCGCTAGTGGCCGCGGCCGCGCTGGGCCACCTCCTGTTCGGTGACTTCCACCTGGACATCACCGCGCCCCTGGTGGCCGGTGCGCTGCCCGGCGTGTACGTGGGCGCGCACCTGTCCGCGACAGTGCCCGACGGAGTGGTCAGACGCGCGCTCGTCGTAGTGCTGACCGCCTCGGGACTGAAGCTGCTCGGGCTGCCGACCGTAACGCTCGGCTGGACGGTGCTCGGGCTTGTCGTGGTGGGTGCCGTTGGCTGGGCGGTGATGCGTCGCCGGCCGGAATCGTCGGCGTTGACCCGGACCGAACTCGCCGAGTCCCGACCCGGCAACTCGCCGTAGTCCACCGGACCGGGCCGGAGACGGCCTAGAGGATCATGCCGGCGCCAACGGTGCGATGAGTCGCCTCGTCGATGAGGATGAACCCGCCGGTTGCCCGGTTGCGCGCGTACGGGTCGGTGAACAGCGGCTTGGTGGTACGCAGCCGAATCCGGCCGATCTCGTTGAGCTCCAGCGAGCCGGCGCGCTCGTCCCGGTGCAGGGTCGTCACGTCCAGGCGGTAGTGCAGTTCCCGCACCAGCGCCCGCGCCACTCGGGTGGTGTGCTTGATGGCCAGCTTCGCGCCTGGCCGCAGCACAGTGCGCTCGTCCATCCAGGCCACCATCGCCTCGATGTCCTGGCCGGCCGTGGGCTGGTTGTGCGGCCGGCAGATCATGTCACCGCGGGAGATGTCCAGATCCCCGGCCAGCCGGATTGTTACCGACATCGGCGGGAAGGCCTCGTCCACCGGGCCGTCCGCGGTGTCGATCGCCGAGATCCGAGTGGTGAACCCGGACGGCAGCACCATCACCTCGTCGCCTGCCTTCAGCACGCCGCCGGCCACCTTGCCGGCGTAGCCCCGGTAGTCCGGGTGGGCCGCCGACTGTGGCCGGATCACGTACTGGACCGGAAAGCGCACGTCGACCAGGTTGCGGTCGGCCGCCACCCACACGTGCTCGAGGTGGGACAGCAGGGTCGGTCCTTCGTACCACGGCATGTTCTCCGACGCGGTCACCACGTTGTCGCCGTGCAGGGCCGAGATCGGGATCACGGTCAGGTCCGGCACGCTCAGCCGCGCGGCGAAGCCCTCGAACTCACCGGCGATCTCCTCGAACGTATCCTGCGCATAGTCGACCAGGTCCATCTTGTTGACGCACAGCACGATGTGCGGGACCCGGAGTAGGGACACCAGGAACGCGTGCCGGCGGCTCTGCTCGACCAGCCCCTTGCGTGCGTCGGCCAGCACGACGGCGAGATCGGCGGTGGACGCACCGGTGACCATGTTCCGGGTGTACTGAATGTGACCCGGTGTGTCGGCGATGATGAACTTCCGCCGCGGGGTGGCGAAGTACCGGTACGCGACATCGATCGTGATGCCTTGCTCCCGCTCGGCACGCAGGCCGTCGGTGAGCAGCGCGAGGTTCGTGTACTCGTCGCCACGGTCCCGGCTAGTCCGCTCGACCGACTCGAGCTGGTCTTCGAAGATCGCCTTGGAGTCGTAGAGCAGCCGGCCGATCAGCGTGCTCTTACCGTCGTCCACCGAACCGGCGGTGGCGAAGCGGAGGATGTCGCCGGGCCGGCGGCGCGAGCCGGCGGCCGCTGCCGGAGCGCTCATCAGAAGTAGCCCTCCCGCTTGCGGTCCTCCATCGCGGCCTCGGCGGTCCGGTCGTCGGCCCGAGTGGCGCCGCGCTCGGTGATCCGGCTAACCGCCGTCTCCGCGATCACTTCGGCCGAGTTCCCGGCAGTGGAGATCACTGCGCCGGTGCAGGACATGTCGCCGACGGTCCGGAACCGAACCAACTCCTCGACAACTTCCTCGCCCTCCGCCGGCGTCACATACGCGCCGACCGCAAGCAACATGCCATCCCTGGCCACCACCTCGCGCCGATGAGCGAAGTAGATCGACGGCAGCGATACGGACTCGCGCTCGACGTACTGCCAGATATCCAGCTCGGTCCAATTGGACAGCGGGAACACCCGGATGTGCTCACCGCTACCGATCTTGGTGTTGTACAGATCCCAGAGCTCGGGACGCTGGTTCTTCGGGTCCCACTGGCCGAACTCGTCGCGGAACGAGAACACCCGCTCCTTGGCCCTGGCCTTCTCCTCGTCCCGGCGCGCGCCGCCGAACAGCGCGTCGAACCCGTGCCGCTCGATCGTCTCCAGCAGCACCGGGGTCTGCAGTCGGTTCCGGCCGGCGGTCGACGACCGCTCCTCCACTAGCTGGCCCGAATCGATCGCGTCCTGGACCGAGCCGATGACCAAGCGGACGCCGAGCTCGGCCACCCGCCGATCGCGGAACTCGATCGCCTCGGGAAAGTTGTGCCCGGTGTCGATGTGCACCACCGGAAATGGCAACGCCGCTGGCCAGAACGCCTTTGCCGCGATATGCAGCATCACCGCGGAGTCCTTGCCACCGGAGAACAGCAGCGCTGGGCGTTCGAACTCGGCAGCTACCTCTCTGAACACATGAATCGATTCGGCCTCTAGCGCGTCGAGCTGGGTAAGCCGATAGTCAGTACGCACCGCTGCCTTTCGCTACCACGAAAACGGTCTTCCACAAGATCATTGCGTCAAGTGCAAGAGACCAGTTTTCCACGTAGCGCAAGTCGAGGCGCACCGAGTCCTCCCAGGACAGGTCGCTTCGTCCGCTGATCTGCCACAGCCCGGTCAGTCCCGGCTTCACCGCAAGCCGGCGGCGCGCGTCGATCCCGTACTGCTCGACCTCGGCCGGCAATGGCGGGCGCGGGCCGACCAGCGACATGTTGCCGAGCACGACGTTCAGCAGCTGGGGTAGCTCGTCCAGCGAGTACTTCCGCAGTACCGCGCCGATCTTGGTGATCCGCGGGTCGGCGTCGATCTTGAACAGCGGGCCCTTGGCGTGCTTGTTCATGTGATCGAGCTCGGCCTTGAGAGCCTCCGCGTTCTTCACCATGGTGCGGAACTTGTAGATCAAGAACTCCTCGCCGTGCCGGCCGTACCTGGTCTGCCGGAAGAAGACCGGGCCTGGATCGGACAGCTTCACCAGCAACGCGATGACCGCCAACAACGGAGCAAGCGCAAGCAGCAGAAGCGCCGCACCGGCACGGTCGAAGATGGCCTTGGCAATCCGCCGGCCGCCGGTGAGGCATGGGTGATCGACGTGCATGAGCGGCAGCCCGGCCGCCAGCCGGATCGAGATTCGAGGTCCCGCCACCTCGACCAACGTGGGCGCGACCAGGATGTCGGTACCGCGCCGCTCGAGCTCCCAGCACAGCCGACGCAGCCGCGGGCCGTCCATCTCCGGGCAGGTCAACACCGCGACCGTGTCGGCCCGGTACCGGCGCACGGCTGCCGCCACGCTATCGAACGTGCCACCGACCGGCACCCCGACCGCCTCGAGGTCGGACCAGGCCGAGCCACCGGGCAGACACACCGCCACCACGTCGTAGCCGTGGTACGGCTCGCGCCGAAGCTGGTTGACCAGATCGGCGGCCGCACTGGCCTGGCCGACGACCACGACTCGTTGCTGGCACCGCCCGAGCCCCCGGAGCCGGTGCAGCTGCTTGCGCACCGTGTACCGTCCGACCAGGGTCAGAGCCGCGGTCAGCGGCAACGCCACCATGATGTAACCGCGGGCGAGCTCGAGCTTGGTCGCCCAGGACAGGGTGCCGACGACCGCCACCAGCCAGACCGTGCCGGTCATCACCCGGCGGAACTCCTCGGAGCCGACGCCCAAGTAGCGGAATTCGTAGGCGCGGTTGGCACCGACCGTCGCTACCCACACTGTGGGCAGAATCGTGGTGAGGAACCCGTACATCGGCTGCTGCTCATCGCCGGAGAACCGGATCCCGTACGCCGCCAGCGCGGCTATCCAGGCCGAGCAGGCGTCAACGACCACTAAAGTCGCTATATAGCGGCGATCCCAACTGCGTACCAATGGACGTGCTGGCGCTCCCAGTGCCCACCCCGCGGCGCGAGCGCGCGCAACATCGATACTCATGCCACCCCCGACCCACAATCACGGCCCGACAGTTCCGCAGCGCGGCGGAACAGTCAGCACCGAAACTCCCCTTCGTGGACCCACGAAATCCCCGGACCGGCTGCCGCAAACCGGTCCCTCGGAACACGAATACTAGGGCCCATTCGCGGGCTGCGTAAGGGCCTAATGGATGACAGATAGGTATCGGGTCTTTTGTCCTAGTCAGATTCGGTCGTCCACGTCAGCTCCGTCGCCGCGGCGCCGAGAAAATCGGCGAGCAGATCGGCCTCGGCCGCGGCCTCCCGGCGGACCCAGGCAGGCTGCCGGCCGAACGGTTCGACCGTCACGATCAAGGTGCCTGCCTTCACGTCGTGCCGCCAGATCCCGGCCAGCCGACCGTCCGCCACGAGCACCGGGGACACCCAGCCCTGAGGGCGATGCACCCTCGGCCGGAGCCGCGGATCTGGTAGCAGCCGCTCCGAGTGCCCGGTGATACCGATGACATACGGGTCGAACGCGGGAAGCAGCCGAACCGCCTTGACCGGTTCCGCCGACTCGAGATCGGCCCGATCGTCGGCAAGCAGCCAACGTGGTTCTCCGGCCACGCCGACTTGGATCACCTCGTCGGCCAGCTCGCGGATCCGCTTGCCGGCGGCGGCTGCCGGGATGGCCCACCAGCGGGCGAAGTCCTCGCGACTGGCCGGGCCGTAGGCACGCAGGTAGCGGCGGAGTACGGCGCGGACGGCGCGGTCGCCGTCGACGGTTGCCTCGACCGGTTGACCGCTCAGTTCCGGCAGCCACCGGTCGGGACGCGCGAACCGCACCCGCTGGCCGTCGCTCGGCGCGAAGCACAGCGCGCCACGAAACGAGGCCGGCTTCAGTACCGAACCCCAACTTCCGGTCAGTTGTTCGGCCCGCTCCGGGATGCCGAGGTGGTCGGCCACCCGTTGCGCCATCTCCTCCCGGGTCAGCGGCCCGTCCGCCAGGACCACCCGGATCGCGGCCACGATCTCGTTGATCTCCTGCGCGCCGACCCCGAAGTACCGCTTGAACGCGGCCGAGTTGAAGTGCTCGTACGTGTTCAGCGCGGCCTGCCAGTCCGGGTACCGCGCGCTGCTCAGCAAGTGCAGCGTGCCGCGCATCGCCCACAGCTTGACCAGCCGCCGCTCCTCCCACAGCGCATTCTGGAGATCGGCACGGCTGATCCCGGACACCCGCGCCCACATCGACAGCTCGGCCGAGGACATGATCTGGGCGTGCAAGCCGCAGATGTCCTCAACGGTTTCGATCAAGGCCGCCGGGCCGACCCGAGCCGTCAGGTGACTACGGCTCATTCGCCACGCGGCGACCTGTGCCCAGCTCAGCTCCGCCACCGGTCCACCCTACGAGCGCTGTGATCGCCACTCCCACGCGACGCGATCGATCAGTGGTCACATTCTTGCGATTGGGTCGGAGTGTCTTCGCGTGTCGCGACCAATGATCGATCAACTCGCACGGTCTCCGGGCGGGTTACGTCATGCACATGGCAGGAGCTGTCCACAGGTCGCGGAATCAGATCCGAGGCACCGCTCCGAAACCGAGCGCCGCACCACCCCAACCAGACCTGCGCCACCTGCTCAATCAGGCTGATCATCTGACCGGGCGGGTGGCACTCTATGCGCTGTTGGAGAAGCTCGAGGCAGGCTGCCGGAGCGAGCTCGAGCTGTGGGGCTACGACCGCGTCTGCACCGCTCCCGGCATGCCGGTACTCCGCCGGCAGTACCCGGTCCGGCTCGGCGGTCACACGATCTACCTCAACGTCTTCGCCGAGAACGGGCGCACCAACTTCGAGTTGGACGGCACGGCGTGGCACGGCGGCGTGGAGCAGCGTGAGCGGGATCTCAGGCGCGACGCGAGACTCGCGGCTATGGGCATTCTCGTCGTTCGGTTCTCACACGACCGGCTGACCTGCGAGCCAGACGCCGTTAGACGGGATGCACTGCGGATCCTCGCCACCCGCCGTTGATCGATCATTGGTCACGACACGAGAAGAATCGCCGTGGAGATCGCAGGAAAGCTTCCATTGATCGATCAAGTGCTCCGTCCGAACGGCGGGTGCTCGATGGAGTAGCGGATACCGCAGGGGCGGTACGGCGCGGTGGCGGGATACGCCGAGCAGCCCAGTCGTACTGCCGTCACGGGTACGACGCGACGCGTCTTTTCTCCGGACAGCCTGGAAGCAGGTCGAAACAACCGGAGGTTGACATGGTGACGGCAACGGTCCAGCAGCTCGCGGACAGCTGCGCGCACTGGGGCC
>DATFRM010000030.1:0-3632 GCA_035263265.1 Actinomycetes bacterium | reverse complement strand
ACGGTCGGCCGGGCGAGGCGAAGGCTCGCAAGCTGATCGATCTCGCGGGCGGCCGAGCGGAGTCTCCGTTGGAGTCGCACTCCCGGGCGTTCTTCCTGGCTGCTGGCTTGCCGATGCCTGAAACGCAGGTCGAGATCCGCGATGATCGTGGCCGCTTCGTCGCTCGAGTCGACTTCCTGTGGCGCGAGCAGCGAACGGTCGGCGAGGCCGATGGCCGGCTCAAGTACAGCAGCTTGGAGGTCCTCTACCGCGAGAAGCAACGTGAGGACCGAATTCGGGAGCTGGGGTTCGAGGTCGTCCGCTGGGACACAACGGACTTACGACACAGTTCGGCAGGTACGGCCACGCGAGTTCGGGCGGCCTTCGCGCGCGGGGCGCGCCTCGGGCAGCGTTAGTGCGATCAAGACACCAAATCTCGCCGGATAAGTCGGACTTGGCGCCACAAGTTGTCGAGCAAGATCGCATTAACGCGGCCCGAGGCCGCTTTTGGGCTGCTTTAGCTCAGGACGACGTCGAGGCCGATGACGTCGATGCCGTGCGCTTCGCCGACCGGACCGTAGGTGAGCATCCCGTCATGCGCGTTCAGCCCGAGCGCAAGCGGATAGTCGGCACGCAGCGCGTCCCGCCAGCCCCGGTTGGCGAGCTCCAGCGCGTACGGCAGCGTGACGTTGGTGAGCGCGTACGTGGACGTGTGCGGCACCGCGCCCGGCATGTTCGCGACGCAGTAGAACAGCGAGTTGTGCACCGGGTAGGTCGGCTCGGCGTGCGTTGTCGGCCGCGAGTCCTCGAAGCAGCCGCCCTGGTCGATCGAGATGTCCACGAGGACCGAACCGGGCTTCATCCGGGACACCAGCTCGTTCGAGATCAGCATCGGCGCCTTCGCGCCCGGCACCAGAACAGCCCCGATGACCAGGTCAGCGTCCAGCACGGCCCGCTCGACCTCGTAGGCGTTCGAGGCCACCGTCTGCAGGTGCCCCTGGTAGATCGCATCGGCCTGGCGGAGCCGGTCGATGTTCTTGTCCAGCAGCAGGACCTCGGCCTGCATGCCCAGCGCGATCGCTGCGGCGTTCATGCCGGACACGCCGGCACCGATCACTACCACCTTGGCCGCGTAGACGCCGGAGACGCCGCCCATCAGAACGCCGCGGCCACCACCCTGGCGCATCAGGTGGTAGGCACCGACTTGCGGCGCCAGCCGCCCGGCCACCTCGGACATCGGTGCGAGCAGCGGGAGCGAACCGTCCGGGCGCTGCACCGTCTCGTACGCGATCGCGGTGATGCCGGAGTCGAGGATCGCCTTCGTGCAGTCCGGCGATGCGGCCAGGTGCAGGTAGGTGAACAGAACCTGGTCGCGGCGCATCCGGTGGTACTCCTCGCCCACCGGCTCCTTGACCTTGAGGATCAGGTCACCGGTGCTCCACACGTCGTCCGCGGTGGGCAGGATGCGCGCGCCGGCGGTGACGAAGTCGGCGTCCGGGATCGACGATCCGGTCCCGGCCTCCTGCTCGATGTACACCTCGTGACCGTTGCGGACCAGCTCGTGTACCCCGGCCGGGGTGATCGCCACCCGGTATTCGTGGGTCTTGACCTCGCGAGGAATGCCGACCTTCACAGCAATCAGTTCCTTAGGTCCGGGACGGAATAGGGGTGCCCTCGGCGACCCGAGATAACCCGGCGACAGCGCTGATTCTAGTCCGCCAGGGCTCGTTGGAGCGCGTTACAAGCTGTGAAGATCACCAGGTTCCTGATCGCAATGTGTATGCCTGGATGAACACGGTCCGTACCCCGCTGGGTGCGCTGCGCAGCAGGTCGGCGACCGGGGCGAGCGGGCCATCACCGCTAGCCGCTGGTCAGCGCATCGAGGCCCCCAGGTCGACCGAGTGCGGCGGTCAGGGCCAGCACCCCGGCGATGGTGCCCGGGTTGCCGAGCCGACCCGCGAGTACTCCCTCCACCGCCTCCGATCGGGGTACCCAGCGCTGCTGGAGCACGGATTCCTCGTGCACGCCGATGTGCCGGTCACCGGCCTCGACCTCGCTGAGCCCGCGAGCCAGGTAGATGATCATCGTCTCGTCGGTTAGTCCCGGCGAGAGGTAGATCCGGACCAGGGTGCGCCAGTCGGTGGCCCGCAGGTGCGCCTCCTCGTACAGCTCCCGCTCCGCGGTGCCCAGCGGGGATTCGTCCGGCACGTCGCACAATCCGGCCGGCAGCTCCCAGAGCACCATCCCGGCCGGGTGCCTGTACTGGCGGATCAGCAGGATCCGGTCGGTGTTCTGGTCGTACGGCAGGGCGGCCACCGCGCCGGGCCGCAGCACAAGGTCGCGCTCGGCGATCGAGCCGTCCGGCATCTGCACGAGTTCGCTGGCAACGGAGAAGACCGGACCGGTGAAACGAACGGTCCGCCCACGCACCGGCCACCGCTCGGGCGCGTCCCGCAACTCTCCCTGTGGGCCGGGGCCGGAGTCGGCCCGATTGGTCACCCGGGGATCCCGTGACGGCCGGCACGAAGTCGCGCAATGGTCATGCCGACGCCTGCTCCCGACGGGCGACCACCGCAGGCCGCAGGCCATCCACCCGCGGGCCGGCGTCCTTGTTCGCGACCGCCGCCGCGATCAGGCCGACGAACAGCGGATGCGGCCGGGTCGGCCGGGAGCGTAGCTCCGGATGCGCCTGGGTAGCCAGGAAGTACGGGTGCACGTCACGCGGCAGCTCGACGTACTCCACCAACCGGCTGTCCGGCGAGGTACCGGAGAACACCAGCCCGGCCGCCTCGAGCGCGGGCCGGTAGCCGTTGTTGACCTCGTAGCGGTGCCGGTGTCGTTCCTGCACGTACGGCTCGTCGTACACCTCGCGGGCCAGCGAGCCGTCGACCAGTTTGGCCGGGTACAGACCCAGCCGCATGGTGCCGCCCATGTCCCGCTCGCCGGCGACCACGTCTCGCTGGTCGGGCATGGTCGAGATCACCGGATGCGACGTCGCCGGGTCGAACTCGGTCGAGTTGGCGTCCTCCAGCCCTGCGAGCTCGCGCGCCACCTCGATGACCATGCACTGCAACCCAAGGCACAACCCGAGCACCGGGATCCGATGCTCGCGTGCATAGTGGACCGCGCCGATCTTCCCCTCGATGCCGCGCACGCCGAAGCCGCCCGGGATGACCACCGCGTCCACGCCGGCCAACTCGCGCTCTGCGCCCTCCGGGGTGCGGCAGTCATCGGACGGCACCCAGTGGATCGTCACCCGCGCGTCGTTGGCGAATCCACCGTGCCGCAGCGCCTCGCTGACCGACAGGTACGCATCCGGCAGGTCGACGTACTTGCCGACCAGCGCCACACTGACCTCGCGCGCGGGCTGGTGGACCCGGCGCAGCAGCTCGTCCCAGTTGGTCCAGTCCACGTCCCGAAAGGGCAGCCCCAGCCGGCGCACCACGTACGCATCCAGGCCCTCGGAGTGCAGCACCTTCGGGATGTCGTAGATGCTCGGCGCGTCCACCGCGGCGATCACGGCTTCCTCGTCGACGTCGCACATCAGCGAGATCTTGCGCTTGACCGGTCCCGGGATCGGCCGGTCGGCGCGGCAGACCACGGCGTCCGGCTGGATGCCGATATTGCGCAGCGCGGCCACCGAGTGCTGGGTG
>DATFRM010000029.1:0-2188 GCA_035263265.1 Actinomycetes bacterium | reverse complement strand
GTCCACGCCGGGGAAGCCGAGCATGTCCCGGAGGAACGCCCGATCGCCCTCAGCGTCTCGGGTGTAGATGATCACATGAGTACCGGTAATCACAGTCCGCCTCCATAGTGGTATTCGTCGGTACCCAGGATGGAACGGACTGCGTTCGCTCCTTCGGTCGGGTGGCCTGCGCCGCGTCGGCGGGTCTGGTGAAGCGAGTCGCCAAACCGGTCAGGAATCGAGAAGCCCCGATCGCTGAGCGCACCTAGCGTGACGGTCATGTGCATCCCAGCCACGCAGCAAAGGAGACAAGGCATGAAAGCGCACGTGAGCTCGATCCTTCTCGGTGTCGAAGACATGGACCGGTCCAAGCGGTTCTACACGGAGGGTCTGGGCTGGAAGGTTGAGCGGGACTATGGCGTCTCGGTGTTCTTCGAATCGGACGGTGGCTCGCTCGTCGGTTTCTATGGCCGCGACGGCCTGGCCGCCGAGGTGGGCACGTCGCCGGATGGCGGCGGCTTCAGCGGGATGGTCCTCACCTACGTAGTCCGCAGCGAGGCCCGGGTCGACGAGATCGTCGCGGAGGCCGAGAAGGCCGGCGCGACGATCCTCAAGCCGGCCGCCGCCCAACCGTGGGGCGGATACGGCGGTGCCTTCGCGGACCCGGACGGCTACATCTGGAACATCGGCTACAGCGCCCAAGGCAAGAACCAGCCCTACGCGGAGTAGCGATGCAGCGGTGCGGCCCTTCACCGACCCGGACGGGTTCCCCTAGAACGGGCCGCACCGCCTTCAGCCGGGCTGTGCAGCGCAACCGCCGGCGCCGGACCAATGTTGACAGGAGCAGATCATGAGGTTTCGATCACACGTCGAGCCTCCGGAGCCGATGCGGGGCTTGGAGATTCCTCCAGAGGTCGTGGCGGCACTCGGCGCGGGCAAGCGGCCGGCGGTGACCATCACGATCAACGGCCATTCATGGAAGAGCAGGGTTGCCATCATGCGTGGCCGCTACCTGCTCGGCCTCAGCAACGCCAACCGCAAGGCGGCCGGTGTCGCGACGGGGGACGAGGTCGACGTTGAGGTAGAAGTCGATGCCGAGCCCCGTGTTGTGGTCGAGCCCGCGGACTTCGCCCGTGCCCTGGACGCCGATCCGGTCGCCCGTACTGCCTACGACAGCCTGTCCTACAGCCACAAGCGGAAACACGTGCTCGCAATCGAGAACGCGAAGAAGGCCGAGACGCGCACCCGACTGATCGACAACACGCTGGCCACGCTCCGAAGCCAGCAACCGACAGCGGGCCGGGCGGCCCGCCCAAGACAAGGTGAAAGCGGGACCCGGTGAACGCTCTGCCCGGTCGGACTGGGTCAGGTCGGGCTGCTAGTCGGCGAGCCGGCGCTTGAGTTCAGCGGTGGTTGAACCTGATGTTGCTGCTGGGCAGCGTGCCCGTCGGATCTCCGCCGGCCCGTACGGGCTCGGCCTAGGTAGGCGCTGCGGCGGGAGCGACCACCGCAGCGGAGACTCGTGGCCGTTCACGACCCACGCCGATCGCGATCCCGCCGATGACCAGCGCGGATCCGGCCAGATCGGCGGCAGTGGGGGAGCCCAGCCCGAGTACCACCGTGGTAACGATGGCGCCGACTGGGGCGAAGCCGGCGAGCAGTCCGGCGCGGTCCGGGCCGAGGCGGGGGAGCGCGAAGTACCAGAGGAGGAACGCGCCCACGCTCACGACTGCGGCGAGGTAGGCCAGCCCGGCGAGTTCCGCGGCGGTAGGGGTCCGAACGAGGTCGCGGCCGTCGACCAGGGCCCCGACTAGAAGCAGTAGCGGCGTCGCGGTCGCCACCGAGTAGGCGGAGACCCGGATCGGGCCGAGCTTGGGCAGTATCGGCATGGCCAGCAGCGAGAACCCGACCTCGCAGGTCAGCGCACCGAGCGCGAGGAGCACCCCGCGCAGGCTGCCGCTGCCGAGGCCGGTCGTGACGGACGCGCCGACCACGATGATCACCGCGGCGGTGAGCACCCGGGGCGACGGCCGGCGCCGCCCGTCGGTGGCGCCGGTCAGCAGCGGCCCGGCGATGGCAAGTGCGATCGGCACCGATCCGATGATCGTTCCGACTACGGCCGGGTTCGCATACCTGGTTGCCTCTACGACGCAGACGTTGAACAGGACGAGACCCACGGCGGCGAGCGCGACCACAAACATCCGGTCGC
>DATFRM010000028.1:0-10674 GCA_035263265.1 Actinomycetes bacterium | reverse complement strand
GGACAGAGCGGGCATCGACTCGCATGAGAGCATGCATCCATGAGCAGCGGCGTCGCCCTCGATGTGAGTGCCCTTGCGATCAACGTCACCATCCCGGAAGAGCTCCGCTGGACCGACACTCGACGCGGTCAGGAGTTCACGCTGACCACGATCAACGTCCGGCTCCTCAGGGACGGGCGCCTCGCGGCAAAGGCCTACGGCCGGCCAACCAGTGGCGGCCGCGGCACATACGTCGCGTTCACGGTGCCCGACCGGCCCGAACTGGTAACCCTGGTCGACCAAGCCGCCAGCCGTGCCAGCACGTTGTGGGCCACCAACCGCGGTCTCACTTGAACGGTCAACTGCCACGACGGAAGGTGGAGGCTTTGGTGGGCAAGGTTGTCTGTGACCTGTCGATCTCGGCTGATGGGTACGCCGCCGGTCCGAACCAGACGCGCGACAAACCCTTCGGCGACGGTCCGATTGAACGACTGCACGCCTGGATGTTCGACACGCCCGACGAGAACGCGGCCGAGGTGAGCGAGATCGTAAACGCGGGCGCGTTCGTCATGGGGCGCAACATGTTCGGGCCGATCCGCGGCGAGTGGGATCTGGACTGGACCGGCTGGTGGGGCGACGACCCGCCGTATCACGGGCCGGTGTTCGTCCTGACCCACCACCCCCGCGAGCCACTGACCATGCAGGGCGGAACGACGTTCAACTTCGTCACCCACGGCATCGAATCCGCGCTGGCCCAGGCGCGGGCGGCCGCCGGAGACCGGAATGTGGCGATCGCAGGCGGGGCCGCGACGGTCAACCAGTACCTGCGCGGCGGTCACATCGACGAGCTGCGCACTCACGTGGTACCGGTCACTCTCGGCGCCGGCGAGCGCCTCTTCGATGGTGTGCAGGCTCAGAGTCTGGAACTCATCTCGAGCCGTGGTGCCTCGCTCGTCACGCACATAACCTACGGGCTTGCGAGCGCATAACCGGGCGGGCGGTACCGCCGCAGCGATCCACTAGGCCGGGTTGGAGACCGACATGGGACAGCGCGTCTGTGTGACCGGAGCCAGCGGCCAGGCCGGCCGGGCTGTCGTGCGGGAGCTGCGCGCGCATGGCTTTGACGTCGTGACGACGGATCTCGCGGCTACCAGGTCCGATCTGGAAGGCGGGATGCTGCGCGCCGACTTGACCGACTACGGACAGGTGCTCGAGGTCCTCCAGGGCCCCGAAGAAACCTGGTGGCCAGACGCCGCTGCCGGGCAGCAAGGCGAACAGGTAGCCGAGACGGTGCGGGGCGTCGATGCCGTAGTCCATATGGCGAACATTCCGGCGCCTGGCATCGCAACCCCGGCGACGACGTTCAACACGAACGTCACGATGAACTTCAACGTGTTCATGGCCGCGGCCAAACTCGGGGTAAGCAGAGTCGTATGGGCGTCGAGTGAGACAACGCTTGGACTGCCTTTCGACGTTCCACCGCGGTATGCGCCCGTAGACGAGGACCATTACGCGATTCCGACAATGGCTTACGCGCTCTCGAAAGTGATCAGCGAGACCATAGCCGGACACATCTCGCAATGGTCGGGAGTCCCATTCATCGCACTGCGCTTCTCCAACATCATGGAGCCCACCGACTATCGGCACTTCCCCTCGTTTTGGGGCGACCCGTATGAGCGCAAGTGGAACCTCTGGGGTTACGTCGACGAGCGGGACGTGGCCGCTGCCTGCAGGTTGGCACTCACCGCCCCGGCGGAGGCGGTGGCAGGCAGCCCGAGCTTCATCATCGCCGCCTCGGACACCGTCATGAACCGCCCATCGGCTGAATTGCTTGCCGAGGTCTTCCCGGACGTCGCACTCCGCACCGAGGTCGAGGAGTTCGGCACGTTGCTGGCCATCGACCGCGCGAGGAAGGTTCTTGGCTATGAGCCGAGTCACAGCTGGCGGGACCACGTTTCGGCGAGCGGCGAGCCGATCACTTGACCGCGTGGACTACCGGTGCCGGACCCAGACGTTGGGTTCCGCATAGGTGCCCCGGTCGGCGTCACGGTCGATGCGCAGCGGGGCGAGACCGTCCGGAATGACGTACTCACCGGAGTCCGGGAAAACCATCCCACACCAGCTTTCCCACTCCTTCACGGTGCCGGTCATGGTCTGTGATCGAGGCGCGGTGGCGATGATCTGTGCGCCCATCCGCCAGTGGGTACGCAACCACGGGTCGAGTGGCGCGCCGTCGGCTCGGGTCCAGGAGGCGAACCGGTCGATCGGCGTCAGCGGATAGCGCGCTTTCAGCGTCGGCCGCACCGGCGCGATGACCCGGGCCCACCCGCGTTCAGCCGCGAGACCGGCCAGCGCGGTCAACAGCTCCGCGGCGATCCCGAGACCGCGCCTCTCGGGATGTACTTGGGCAGCAGCGATGACCAGTGTGTCGGCTGGCTCGCCCCGGTCATGGCCACCGACGGCGCGGGCCAGCGAGTCGGTGTACCCGCCGGGCAGATCAACCGGATCGCCGCTCCAGCGCAGCGGCACCGACCAGCCAGCGGCCACGATCACATCGTCGGGATCCAGTAGCACCAGCTCGAGATCACCGAACAGTTCGCGCACCCGGCCGAGGTACCGCTTTACCTCTTGATCCGCGGTGATGAACGCCGGCCACCCGTCGCCGAACAGCCGTGCCAGCTGGTCGTCCGGCCGCGCTCGGTCCTGCATGTGCTCCGCGGTCAGCGGCCGGTCCACGATTAACCCACCGTCGTACTGCGACCGTCACCGCTCGTCGGCGAAGGACAGCCCACGCCGGTGCAGCGCATCGCGAAGCTGACCCAGGGCCTTCGGGCCCATGCCGTGGAGCTTGCCGAGCTCGGCCTGGGTAACCGCAGTCAGCTGGTCAAGCCGCCGATATCCGGCCTGGTCAAGCGCCCGCCTGGCGGGGCTGGGCAGGTTCGGGGGAAGGTCATCGTCGGGCATCTCGGTTGCCATTGCCTGGCCTCCTTCGTCGCAACCAGTTGCGACCGTAGCGAGCTAGCCCGGCCCAGTTTCGCAGCTCGTACGTATCTGCACCGGCTGCCGATCCTCCTACCTGCAGACCGCCAACGTAGTGGCGGCGACCGACAACGGGGGACATCCGATGATCGACCACGTCAACACGACAACCGATGAGCTTCGCGCAGACCTGGTGCTGGAAGGCGGCGGGGTCAAGGGCCTGGGCCTGGTCGGTGCCGTTTCGGGCTTGTACGAGCACGGCTACCGGTTCGGCGGTCCGGCTCGAGTGGCCGGAACCTCTGCCGGGGCGATGGTGGCCGCACTGATCGCCGCCGGCATGCCTGTTCCCCGGATGGTCGAGGTCATGCGCGGGCTCGAGCTCCCGCGCTTCCAGGACGGCGGGAACCGACTGCGCCAGGGCTTCGCGCTGCTCACCGGGCTCGGCCTGCACCCGGGCGACTACCTGCGGAACTGGATCGCGAAAGAGCTCGAGGAGCTGGGCGTGCGGACCTTCGGCGACCTGCGCATCGACGACCCGGCCAGCGACCTGCCCGCCGAGCGGGCCTACCGGCTGGTGGTCGTCGTCTCCGACATCACCAGCGGCCACATGGTGCGGCTGCCGTGGGACTACGGCCGCTACGGGCTCGACCCCGACAAGCAACTGGTCGCCGATGCGGTTCGCGCGTCGGCGTCGATCCCGTTCTTCTACCGGCCGGTGCAGCTGCGCCTGCCGGGAGACGGCGATGTCGCCGTGCACGTCGACGGCGGGATGCTGTCCAACTTCCCGATCAACCTCTTCGACCGCACCGATGGGCAGCGACCGCGCTGGCCGACGTTCGGAGTGAAACTCTCCGGTCGGCCGGCCCCCGGACCATGGCGGGCCAGCTGGGCGCCGGTCCGAAACCTGGCCGGCCTGAGCAAGGCCCTGATCACCACAATGGCCAACGCCCATGACCGGGTCTACCTCGATGATCCAGCGGTCTGCGCGCGGACGGTGTTCGTCGAGACGTTCGGTGTCAAGGCCACCGACTTCGACCTGTCACCCGACCAGCAACGCGATCTCTACGAAGGCGGCCGAGTTGGGGCGGCCGGTTTCCTCACCGGCTGGGACTTCGCGGCCTACCTGGCCAGGTACCGGCCAATCGAGGAGCCGGCGGCGGGCGAGCCGCCAGCGGTGGTCGCCGCCGGAATCCCTGCGCCGCGTAGCTGACATCAGAAGAAGCTGTCACGCCAGAGGCGTTCAGCGAGTAGGCCTCGGCAAGACACGCGCTGCGATACTCGGCGCATGACCGAGTGCTGCAATCCGCGCGGGTGCGACCGGTTCTTCGGTGCCCGGTTCGCCGCCCGCGTCGCCCGCCGGTACCGCAAGGACGGGCTCGACCAGAGCGCCCGGCAGATGGTCGACTTCCTGGTCGAGCGCGGTATCCGGGACGCCACGGTGCTCGAGGTCGGCGGCGGGGTCGGTGAGATCCAGATCGAGCTGCTCAAACATGGCGCCGCCAGGACGGTGAACCTCGAGCTCTCGCCCGGGTACGAGGAGCAGGCCAGGCAGCTACTGCAGGAGGCCGGCCTGGCCGACCGCGCCGAGCGGCGCATCCACAACATCGCCACCGATCCGGCCGGCGTGGAGCCCGCGGATATCGTCGTACTCCATCGGGTCGTGTGTTGCTACCCAGACTACGAACGGCTGTTGTCGGCGGCCGCCGATCACACCCGCCGGCTGCTCGTATTCAGCTACCCGCCGCGCAATCCCGCGTCTCGATTCCTCCTTGGCAGCCAAAACCTGATCTTCCGGCTGCTTCGCTGGGAGTTCCGCGTCTTCACTCATCCGCCCGCGGCCATGCTGGCGGTACTGGAGCGATATGGCCTGCGTGCCAGCTACACCGAGCGGGGCGTCGTCTGGCGGGTCAGCGGTTTGGAGCGCTCGCAGGCAGAAGCGCCTGCGGCATGATCACCTCGTCGCGGCCGCGACTGCTCCGGTCTGCGCTTCTCTCCCAGGTAGCGCGAAGGCGCCGACCGGTCGGTCTGGTCGGCGCCCACGCGTCATCCCCACCAGGGCGCACGCTGAGCAGGTCCTGACTAGTCCTGGTTGAGCGGGATGGCGATGTCGACCACCTGACGCCGGTCCGGGAACGCCCCGATCAGCGTCGCCTTGCCGGTGAGCGTCCCGATTCGGTAGAGCGCGTACGTGCCGCCGACCTGGACCGTGGCCAGCCCGATTGTGCCGGTGCTGGTGCCCTGGTCGTTGAGCGGGCTGAAGATGTCGAAGCCGGCACCGGTGGCGGCGTCGACACCGAGCTTGCCGGTCGGCGCGAGCGAGCCGGCGTTGGCCGGAGACTGAATCGCGATCTGGTCCAGCGTGCTGTCCAGGTCGAACAGCGTGGTCGCGGTGTTCGGGTCGAGATCGTTGTTGGTGTAGGCGGCAGCGGTCACGCCGGCGGCCGCGGTGGTGGCGGGCGGGTACGTGAGCGTGCCGTCCTCGGCCGTCATTCCGGCCGCCGGAGCCCCGTTTGGATCGTCGATGTTGTGGCGCAGGTTCTGACCCGCGTCGCTGATCACCCGCAGCCGGTTCGCGGCCGGGTTGAAGTCGACGCCGAACGCGGTCCCGCGTAGCGCGACAGTGAGCTGGGAGACCTTGGTCGCTCGCGCGGTGCGCGTGCTCACCGTGTAGATGCCGCCGGCGTTGCCGACGCCGTACAGCTTGCCGTTCTGGATCCGATAGTCGATGCCGACCAGGCTCGCGTCGCCGGCCAGGCCAGAGACTTTGCCGATGACAAGCTGGTTGCGCGGGTTGCTGGCCAAGAACGCCACGATCCGCTGGTCGTCGGTGAGTCCGACCACCACTAGCCGAGGCGCCCCGGCCACTTGCTGGGTGGGGCCGGAGCCGGCTTGGCGGCTCAGGCCGGCCAGCGTGAGCCGATCCTCACTTCCGCTACTGCGGCCACCGCCGCTACTCCCAGTGAAAGCGGCGGCCGCTATGAGTGCGCCGATCCCGATCGCCAGCGTGCCGTTGAGAACTGTCCTGCGCATGGTTGCGCCTCCCTATCCGGGCGTCTGTGGACTCTCTGGTGCTGGCGGCACCAGTGATTCGGCGCGATGCGCCGCCCGGATTGGGACGAGTTACTCGGACGTGGGCGGCTCCAGCGGCTCCCACAGCTCGAACCGGTTGCCTTCCGGGTCGACCGCGTAACCGAACCGCCCGTAGCTCTCCTCGGTGATCTCGTCCTCGACCGCCGCACCGGCCGCCCGCAGCTGCGCGAGCATCGCGTCCAGGCTGGCCACCCGGAAGTTCAGCATCGTCTGCTGGTCCATGCGACCGAAGTAATCGGTGTCGGCACCGAACGGGGCGAACGCGGTCACGCCCGCCTCCTGCTGCCAAGGGCGACCGGCCGCGACGCTGGGGATGCCGAGGTTCGCCTCGTACCAGGCGGCGAGGGCATCCGGATCCTTCGCGCGGAAGAAGTAACCGCCGATTCCGAGTACGCGCTCCATGCGGCGACCTTACCGAGGTCTTGTCGGGCCGCCACCGAGACTGACTACATCGACCGTGTGCTCGCCAGCCCGCCCCACCGGGTGTGGCAGGCCCTGACCAGGCCGGACGCGCTCGCCGCCTGGTTCTGGCCGGAGCAGTTCGGCACCACCGTGACCGTCGACCTGCGCGCCGGCGGGCAGTATCGGATCGCCGCCGGCTCGCCGCCGATGGCGGTGAGTGGGCGCTACCAGGAGGTCACGCCGCCGAAACGGCTGGTGTTCACCTGGCGCTGGGATGGCGACGAGGCGGAGAGCCTGGTCACGATCGACCTGGCCGACCTGGGCGACACTACCGAGCTGTCGCTGCGGCACGAGCTGCTCGGGGACACCCAGACCGGCGAGGATCACGCCCAGGGCTGGAGCGACTGCCTGGACCGGCTCCCGGCCTGGCTCACGGCTGTGGCGAGCGGCTGACGATTCCGCCGCCCAGATAGATTCGCGGAGGGACCAACCACAGACAGGAGTGCGCTCGATGACCGATGTGCTGCCCGCCCTGCCGGAGAACTGGGAGCGCTGCCTCGCCGTGGCGGCGCATCCGGATGACATCGAGTACGGCACCGCCGCAGCGGTCGCTCGGTGGACCGCGCAGGGTAAGCAGGTCAGCTACCTGCTAGCCACCCGGGGCGAGGCCGGCATCGACGGAATGCACCCGGACCAGGTCCGCCCGCTGCGCGAGGCCGAGGAGCGGGCCGGCGCGCGCGAGGTCGGCGTCGATGTCGTCGAGTTCCTCGACCACCGCGACGGGGTCGTCGAGGGCGGGCTCCAGCTACGTCGCGACATCGCGCGCGCGATCCGCCGACACCGACCCGAGATCATCGTCTCCGGCGCCTATACGATCCGCATGATCGGCGGGATGGCCAACCAGGCTGACCACCGCGTCGTCGGGCTGGCCACGCTCGACGCCGCCCGGGACGCCGGCAACCGCTGGATCTTCCCGGAGCTCACCGAGGAAGGGCTCGAGCCTTGGGGCGGCGTGCGGTATGTGTGCTTCGCCGCCGCCGAGCACCCCACCCATGGCGTGGACATCACCGGCGAACCCCTGGAGCGCGGTATCGCGTCTCTCGGTGCGCACGAGGCGTACCTGAAGGGCCTCGGCGAACAGGCAGCCGCGGTGTTCGAGCCACGCCCGTTCCTGACTTGGATGGCCCGCACGGCCGGGCCGGCGATGGGCGTCGAGGCCGCGGTGCTGTTCGACGTGCACACGCTGGTGTTCGAAGAACCGCCACCGTGGGTGTAGCGCGATGCTCGCTACGGGTCCCTGGTCAGCTTCTTGCGCAGAAACACTAGGTAGAAGTCGCCCTCGGAGCGCCGGTCGTATTCCACGTACCCGATCCGGGTGTAGAGCGCCAAGTTCTCGGTCATCTGCTCGTGCGTGTAAAGGTAGATCGAATCGAATCCGGCCTGCCGCGCGGCCGCCTCGGCGTGTTCGAGGAGCGCGCGACCCAGTCCGCGGCCCTGCCCGGACGGGTGCACGGCCACGTTGTCGATCACGAATCCCTCGTCGGTGATCCCCAGCACGAGCACCCCGACGATGGCACCTGCTTCCTCGGCCACGGTGACGTCCGCGGTGCCGATGACCTGCGCGTAGTCCTCCCGCATCGGGCCGGGCAGGATGCCGATGCGGTCAACATAGTGCCCGTATGCCGCGTCGACCAGATCGGTCACCGCCGCCGCATCGGCTGCCACGGCTGGGCGCAACACGGTGTCCGGCTCCGATCAGTTGGCGGACAGGATCGGTAGGTACGAATGCCAGGGCCCGACGTCATCGACGTAGTGATGCGCGAGCGCCTCGGCGAGCTGGCGAGTGTGATCCAGATCGTGCACCACCCAGCTGGCTAGCAGCTGCCGTAAGGTCACCTGGCCCAGCTCCGGATGGTGACCGGTCCGGTCCAGTTGCTCGGGCTCGAGCTGCCATTGCTGCAGGGTTGCCAGGTTGTCGGCGCGCAGCGAGTCGAACCTCGCGAGCAGGTCGTCGAACGGGATCGCCTGGTCGGTCTCACGCATCGCGAAGCGGTCGAAGGGCTCGAACGGTTGAGCCTCGCCGTGCTCGAGGATGATGCGGGCGCGCGGGACCCAGTCGGTGTACTCCCCGTGAATCAGGTGCCCGACCACGTCGTACGGGGTGAACGTGGCCGGACCGTAGTCGGACCTGGCTCGTGGCTCGGGCAACCCGCCGAGCAACGCCTGCAGCACGTGTGGCGTGCGGGCCAGGCTGCGGATCGTCAAGTCGAGCTCGAAGCCCATGGCGGCCCCTTCGCGTCGGTTCAGGTCGGGCCACCGTAACCGCCGCGGGTTCGCCCCGCCAGCGCGGACCCGGCCGGGTTCGGCGCCGTGCCGTGCCAGAACTACCGCGCGCCTACCGCGACGGGGGCGGCCGGGACCGCCGCCGGCAGCGCGGACGACGCGAACGAGGACAGGTTCAGCCAGTGCGGAACCGCCCGGCGGACCGCGGTCGGGCCGACCACCGCGAGCGTGCCCGCCTTCGTCGCCTCGCGCCAGGTCAGCTCGCCGCGCCAAACCAGCGTGAGGGTGCGCAGGTCGGCCTCAACCGTGGCCGCCACCGGGAACCCGGGGTCGAAGTCGCACAGACCGGTCCCGGTCCGCTCGATCACCACCCACCAGTCCCGGGCGCTACCCAGCACGTCCGCGAACGTGAACTGCAGCACGGTCCGCCCACTGGCCGCGGCCTTATCGAGGTCGACGTTGCGGTGGATGTCCCACATCAGCAGGTGCGGGTCCAGGTCGTCGTCGCCGAGCTCGGGCACCCAGCGCATCCCCCACCGGCCCAGCGCATCCACGATCGGCGCCAGCTCGTGGCCGGCTGGGGTGAGCGCGTAGCTGGTCCGACCGCCGTCGAAGCGCCGCTCCAGGAGTCCGGCCCTGACCAGGGTCCGCAGCCGCCGGGACAGCAGGGTCGGCGACATCTTCGGCACCCCCCGGCGGAGGTCGTTGAAGTGCCGACTGCCGGCCAGCAGCTCCCTGACCACCAGCATCGTCCAGCGCTCGTCGAGCAGTTCCATCGCCTTGGCGACCGGGCAGAACTGGCCGTACCCACTCATTGATCCCCCTCGCGTCCGGTCCGAGCGTACGGCCGGGCAACCACTGCGCCTAGTACAGATGTTGTAGCGGCTAGGTACAGAGGCGGTACTGGCCCAGCGCTCCCACGCGCCTGGACGATGGGAGTGCGCCCGCGGAGAGCCGGGCGCGCATTCATGGACTGACCCACGTCAAAGGAGTGACATGACCGCGCCGACCCAATCCGCCGGCACGATCGCCATCACCGAGCAGGCTTCGACTCTGCTCGGACACCTCGCCGGATTTGTCGCCCACCGCACGGTCGCGGTCGGGCTCCGTAGCGGCCTGATCAAGACACTCGCGGGCGCCCCGGACGGCCTCAGCGCCGACCGGCTGGCCGGCCGCCTCGAGCTTGACCCCTGGTACGTCGCGGTCTGGTGCCGCTCCGCGCTCGGCGCCGGGATCTTGGATCGCGCCGGCGACCGGTACGTGCTCGCGCCGCACATCGGGACGCTGCTACTGGACACCACGTCGCCTGCGTACGTTGGTGGGGTCTTCCTCGTGTTGGAGCAGCGCGAGGTGTTCGACCGGTTCGAGGCCAGCCTCACCTCCGGCGATCGGCTGTGGTGGAACGAGTGCAGCCCGGCGTGGATCGATGGTGTGTCCGGAACCGGTACACCGTTCTACACTCGGCTGGTCCCGGGTGGGCTGGCGAAGGTCCCCGGCCTGACCGACGCGCTGGCAGCGGGCGGCCGAGTCGTGGACACCGCCTGCGGCGCCGGAGTCGGACTGGTCAGGCTCGCCGCCGCGTACCCGAACTGCGAGCTGGTCGGCGTCGACGGCGACCAGCACTCGATCGAGCTGGCCAGCAAGCGGATGACCGAGGCCGGCATCGCCGACCGGGTCACGCTCGTGTGCAGCCCGCTCGAGGAGATGGACCTGACCGCAACGCCGGCCGCCGTGATCATCAACAACATCTCCATGCACGAGTGCAGGGACATCGACACGGTGACCCGCAACGTCACCGCCGGGCTGGAGCCGGGCGGCTGGTTCGTGATCTCGGACTTCAGGTTCCCGGACACCGACGAGGGCCTGCGGTCGGTACCCGGTCGGGTCATGTCCGGAATTCAGTTCTTCGAGGCGCAGATCGACGACCAACTGTTGCCGCGT
>DATFRM010000027.1:0-3201 GCA_035263265.1 Actinomycetes bacterium | reverse complement strand
CGTCAACCTCGGCTCGTGGAGTGCCGCGTTCTCGAATGTGTACGCGCTGGACTTCGGTGCGGTTACCGCGAGCGGCACCTACACGATCCGGGTAACCGGGCCGATCGCCGCTACCTCGCCGACCTTCCGGATCGACACCGGTGCCGCCCTCTACGCGGGCGCGCTGGCCAACACTCGCTCGTTCTACGAGGTCCAGCGGGACGGACCGCAGTACGTGCCGTCCGCGCTGCGCGCGGCTCCGGCTCACCTCAACGATCAGACGGCCATGACCTACCTGACGCCGAACGCCAACTCGAGCGGCCGCTTCTCCGGCGATCTGACCCCGCTCGGCGTGCAGCGCAACGGGTCGGGCGGCTGGTGGGACGCCGGCGACTACCTGAAGTTCGTCCAGACCGCCAGTTACACCGACGCGATGCTGCTGTTCGGGGTGCGCGACTTCCCGGCGCAGATGGGTGCGGGCTCGGCCACCTCGAACTTCACCAACGAGGTCCGGTTCGGCACCGACTGGCTGCTGCGGATGTGGGACGACACCACCCGGACGCTGTACTACCAGGTCGGCATCGGCACCGGAAACTCCAGGATCACCGGCGACCACGACATCTGGCGGCTACCGCAGGCGGACGACACATTCGGCGGGACCGACCCGCGCTACCGCTACATCCGCAACCGCCCGGTGTTCCGGGCCGGCGCACCCGGTTCGCAGATCAGCCCCAACCTCGCCGGCCGGATGGCGGCCACGCTCGCCTTGTGCTACCAGGTCTTCAAGGCCACCGACCCGGCGTACGCCAACCAGTGCCTGCTCTCCGCCGAACACATCTTCGACCTGGCGAACATCGCGCCGAGTGGGAACCTGCTGACGGTCATCCCTTTCAGCTTCTACCCGGAGACCGAGTGGCGGGACGACCTCGAGCTCGGTGCGACGGAGCTGTACAGGGCGCTGGCCATGGGCGGACTGCCGCCCGGCCTGCCCCGCACCGACCCGCTGTACTACCTCGGCCAAGCCGCACACTGGGCGAATGCGTACATGACCGGACCCGGCCACGCCGCGGACAGCCTGAACCTGTACGACGTCAGCGCGCTCGCGCACTACGACCTGCACCGGTCGATCGGGCAGGCCGGTAACCCAGCCGGACTCGAGACCAGCCAGGCGGCCCTGCTAGCCGACATCCGGCTGCAATTGGACAACGCGGTCGTCCAGGGTGCGACCGAACCGTTCGGGTTCGGATTCCCGTGGGCAACGTGGGACACCACATCCCACGGTGCCGGCCTATCTGTGACAGCCAAGCTGTATGACCAGCTCGCCCGCACCCGTACCTACGGTGATCTCGCCGACCGCTGGCTGGCCAACATCCTCGGTGCGAACGCATGGGGCACCTCGCTGATCATCGGGACCGGCACGACGTTCCCGAACTGCCCACAGCACCAGGTCGCGAACATCGCCGGCTCGCTGAACGGATCACCGCCGGTCCTGGCCGGCGGCGCAGTCGAGGGCCCGAACGGGACCATCTTCCACGGCTCGCTGTCCGGGATGCGGGCCTGCCCGCCGAGCGGAGTGGACGTCTTCGGCCAGTTCAACGGCCATGGGGCGACGTGGAAGGACGACGTCGAGTCGTTCTCTACAACCGAGCCGGCGATCGACCTCACCGCCTCGTCGGCACTCGCCTTCGCCTGGCAGATGAGCGGCTGACCCCGCTGGATTCGAGTAGTAAGGAGCTCACATATGCGTGACCCGCTCCGGAGATTGGCCCCGCTCGGTGCGGCGGTGCTGGTGGCGGCCGGTCTGACAGTCGCCGGATCGAGTCCGGTCGCGCTGGCGGCCGCGCCGACCGTGGTGACCATCCAGTTCGACGACGGCAACGCCGACCAGTTCGCCGCGCTGTCGATCCTGCAGGCGCATGGCATGACCGCGACGTTCTACGTGAACAGCGGTCCGGTCGGTGACTCCACGCATATGACGTGGACCCAGCTCACCGACCTCGCCGCCGCGGGCAACGAGATCGCCGGGCACACCATCACCCACGCCAACCTCAAGCACTTGAAGACCGCTCCGGCACGGGCCGAGGTCTGCGGCGACCGGGTGGCGCTGTTCGACCACGGGTTCCAGCCGGTCTCGTTCGCGTATCCGTTCGGTGCGTTCGACGACGGCACCGAGGCGGTCGTCGCGGCTTGCGGGTACAACAGCGGTCGCGGCGTGTCCGGGGTGAACGGCCGGAGGGTGTTCGCCGAGACGATCCCGCCGCTTGACGCGTACGCGACCCGGACCCCGCCCAACGTCAAGAGCGGGACCACGCTGGCCACTGTGCAGTCGTTCGTGACTCAGGCGGAAGATCACGACGGCGGCTGGGTGCAGATCGTGATTCACCACCTGTGCGATCACTGCGACCCCTACTCGATGACCGTGGCGGACTTCACCGCGTTCCTGGACTGGCTGGCTCCGCGGGCCGCTACCGGCACGGTTGTCCGGACCACCGCGCAGGTGATCGGCGGCCCCGTCCAGCCGCCGGTGCCGCCCGGTCCGGCCTGATCGGGTGTAGGCCTTGCCGGCCTCGTGGCCGGCGCAGAGAGTTCGAGCGGCCGCCGGTGCCCCCATCCCCTAACCGGCGGCCGCTCGATCATGACGGCGTTACCCTGGTGTGCGCCGGGGCGGTAGCTCAGCCGGTTAGAGCAGGGGACTCATAATCCTCCGGTCGCGGGTTCGAGTCCCGCCCGCCCCACTAGCAGGCAAAACGCGAGTAGTCCGTACCAGGGCGGGTGACGCGCTGCGCCGGTATCTCCGGGCGCGGGCGCGGCATCCTGGGGCCGCACTGGACGCGCTCTGGCTGGGCATCTCGGGAGATGCTGCACCGCTACGGCAGCTCGGCTGCTGACACAAGAGCTCGGGAAGCGCACCGTAGGTTCCTGCTCGGGGACGGGCTGTGAGCGCGCCCCGGCGATTCCACCAGCTCCGCATTCGCTGCGGCATTGTCACCGGATCCTGGACCGGGTCGAGTCGAGGATCGGCGGATGGTCCCTTACCGGCCGCGAGGACCGGGCGATCGTTTCCACGATGACGGCCGGCGGGCTCACCTACCGCTACAAGTGCGGCAAGCCGACGCGGGTCAGCGTCGACGGACCATCTCGGCGGCCCCCATCGCTTACGCCCGCGCCGCGAGTGCCGCGTCCAGGTCGATCGGTTCGGTGGTGGCATGGCGGCGGGCGATG
>DATFRM010000026.1:0-5047 GCA_035263265.1 Actinomycetes bacterium | reverse complement strand
GGGCCTGCCCCGCTGGGAAACCATCAAGGAGTTCGCGGTGCTGCCGGCCGACCTCACCATCGAGGCCGGTGAGCTGACGCCGAGCCTGAAGATGAAGCGCCGGGTGGTTGAGCAGAAGTACCGGCAGCTGCTCGATGGGATGTACGCCGGATCGCAATGACCCGGGATCGTGACAGCAGGCCCCGCTCCCGCGCGGGAGACAATAGCCGCATGCCCGCCGCGCTACCCGATGGTGATCCGGCGCCCCTGACCGGCGAACTGCCGCCGCAGGCCCGCGCCCAGGTCGGCGAGCAGCCGTTCGGGATCTACGTGCATGTCCCGTACTGCACGACCCGGTGCGGCTACTGCGACTTCAACACCTACACCGCGGCCGAGCTCGGCGGTGGGGCGAGCCGACAGGACTACCCGCGGACAGTGATCGACGAGCTTCGGCTGGCTCGCCGGGTGCTCGGTCCGGTCCAGGTGAGGACCGTGTTCTTCGGCGGTGGCACGCCGACGCTGCTCCCGGCCGCTGATCTGGTCGCGATCTTGTCCGCGATCGACTCCGAATTCGGGTTGGCGGCCGGCGCCGAGGTGAGTACCGAGGCAAATCCGGAGTCGGTCGACCCGAGCTACCTCGCGCAGTTGCGAACGGGCGGCTTCACCCGGATGTCGTTCGGCATGCAGAGCGCGGTGCCCGAGGTGCTCGAGGTGCTCGACCGAGTGCATACGCCCGGCCGGCCTACGCAGTGCGTGCGATGGGCGCATGACGCGGGATTCGAGCACGTCAACCTCGATCTGATCTACGGGACGCCGGGGGAGTCGGACGACGACTGGCGGCGCTCGGTCGACGCCGCGATCGCGGCCGAGCCCGACCACGTCTCCGCCTATGCGCTCATCGTCGAGGAAGGCACCCGGCTCGCCACCAGAATCCGGCGCGGCGAGCTGCCGATGCCGGACGACGATGTACTCGCCGACCGCTACCTGCTCGCCGACGAGTTGCTCGGACGCGCCGGCTTCGGCTGGTACGAAGTGTCCAACTGGGCGACGTCGGTGGCCGCCCGCTGCCGGCACAACCTGCTGTACTGGACCGGCGGCGACTGGTGGGGGGCCGGACCTGGGGCGCACTCGCACTTGGCCGGCACCAGGTGGTGGAACGTAAAGCATCCGGCCGCGTACACCGAGCGGTTGGCGGCCGGGCACAGTCCGGCGCTGGCTCGTGAGGTGCTCGACGACGAGTCGCAGCAGCTCGAGCGGATCCTGCTTGGGGTCCGGATCGACATCGGTCATCCGCTGTCCGACCTGCGGCCGGGCGGACTGGCCGCGGCCGGCCGGGCGGTCGAGTCCGGGTTGCTAACCGCGGCCGGCTACCGGGATGGGCGTGCCGTGCTCACGCTGCGCGGTCGGCTGCTCGCCGACGCCGTGGTCCGCGACCTGACCGACTGACCCTGCCGATCAGGTCACGAACCGGATCGACAGCGGGTAGCTGAACGACTGGCCCTGGTTGGCGTGGATCGCCGCCACGATGGTGATCACCAACCAGTAGATCCACAGTAGGAAGGCGGCCGGGATCAGGAAGACCAGGAACAGGATTCCGATGATCGAGATCGTCAGGATGATGCCGATCACGATCAGCGCGATCCACGCAATCAGCATGGTGATGTTGAAGTTGAGCGCTTCAACCGCGTGGCTGCGGACGAACTGCGACCGGTTCGCGTAGATGACGTAGACGATCAGCGGGCCGAGCAGGCTCAGCCCCAGCAGGAAGAACGCCGCCAGCGCGAGCACGTGCGCGAGCGTGGCCCACAGCCGCTCATCCGTTGGGCTCATCGGCTGGTACGAGCCTTGTCCGCCGGGCGGCATCGCGGCTCGCTGCCCGAACTGATCGCCGGGCGGAAGCTGAACCCCAGGCGGTATCTGGGCGCCCGGGGGTACGGGACGATCTGGCTGGACCGGGCCCGGGGGGTGGTTCGGCCCGCCGGATGGCGGGGCCTGGTCGCCGGTTGGCGGGGCCTGGTCGCCGGGCGGTGGAGTCGGGTCGCCGGGCGGTGGAGTCGAGTCGCCGGGCGTGGAGGCTGGCTGCTCGGTCATGCGTTGAAGGTAGATCTCAACCGGTTCGTTGCCGAGCGCGGGATGGTTATCAATCGCGCTCGTGGGTCTAACCGCGCCAATTCCGGCATAAAACCGGATCGGGCCGTCCACCCGTACACTGGCACTCGAGCCACCGGAGTGCCAGCACACCGTGGCACGGGTCGACTACGGTCGTGGATGGAGGTGAGCCGTGCTCGACGACAGGAAGCTCGCAGTACTGCGCGCGATCGTGCAGGACTACGTCTCCACTCGCGAGCCGGTCGGGTCCAAGGCGCTCGTAGACCGCCACGACCTGGGGGTTTCCCCGGCTACGATCCGCAACGACATGGCCGTCCTCGAGGAGGAGGGCTACATCGCCCAGCCGCACACAAGCGCCGGGCGGGTGCCCACTGACAAGGGCTACCGGCTATTCGTCGACCGGCTGTCCACGATCAAGCCGTTGACCGTGGCCGAGCGCCGGGCCATCCAGCAGTTCATGGAGGGCGCGGTTGATCTCGACGATGTGATCCACCGGACGGTACGGCTACTGGCCCAGCTCACCCGGCAGGTGGCGGTGGTGCAGTACCCGTCGCTGGCCAAGATGACGCTGCGGCACGTCGAGTTGCTGACCGTCGGTGGTAGTCGGATCATGATCGTACTGATCACGAACAGCGGCCGGGTGGAGCAGCGGATCATCGAGAGCACGGCGTCCATCGACGAGTCGACGCTCGCCGACATGCGTGCGCGGATAAACGCGACCGTAAGTGGCCGGCGCTACAGCGAGATCGGGCCCTCGCTGGCCGAACTACCGCTCTCGTTCGACCACGACGACCGGTCGCTGGTGCGCTCGATCGTGGCGGTCATGCTGGAAACGCTGATCGATAGCGGTGAAGAACGGGTGGTTTTGGGCGGTACGGCAAACTTGACCGGATTCGGTGCGGATTTCCCGTACTCTGTGGGTCCGCTGCTCGAGGCACTCGAGGAGCAGGTCGTGCTGATGCGACTGCTCGGCGAGGCCGGGGGAGAAGTGGTGACGGTTCGAATCGGGCATGAGAATCCGCACCAGGGGCTAGCCTCGGCGTCGGTGGTGGCGTCGAGCTATTCGCTCGGTGACGAGGCGGTCGCCCGGCTCGGGGTGGTTGGGCCGACGCGGATGGACTACCCCGGCACCATCGGCGCGGTACGCGCGGTCGCCCGGTACGTCGGACAGATCCTGGCGAGTTCGTAGGTGGGCGGCATTCGGTGAGCAGGGACTACTACGCGATCCTCGGCGTCAAACGGGACGCGACCCAGGAAGAGATCAAGAAGGCTTACCGCAAGCTGGCCCGCGAACTCCATCCGGACGTGAACCCGGACGAGACCACCCAAGAGCGGTTCAAGGAGGTCACCGCGGCCTACGAGGTGCTTTCGGACACCAAGAAGCGGCAGATGTACGACCTGGGTAGCGACCCGCTGGCGTCCGGCGGCGGCTTCGGCGCCGGGTTCGGGTTCAGCGACATCATGGACGCGTTCTTCGGCGCCGCGACCCAGCGCGGACCGCGCAGCCGCGCCAGGCGCGGCCAGGACGCGCTGATCAGGCTCGACATCGAGCTGTCCGAAGCGGCCTTCGGCACGACCAGGGAGATCCAGGTAGACACGGCAGTGGTCTGCCCGACCTGTACGGGTTCCGGCGCGACCCCGGGCAGCCATCAGGTCACGTGTGACATGTGCTCGGGGCGCGGCGAGATCAGCCAGGTGCAGCGCTCCTTCCTCGGCCAGGTGATGACCTCGCGGCCCTGCCCGATGTGCCAGGGCTTCGGCACGGTGATCCCCAGCCCGTGCACCGAGTGCGCCGGCGACGGCCGGGTTCGGGTCCGCCGGACGCTAAAGGTGAAGATCCCGGCCGGGGTGGACACCGGCACCCGGATCCAGCTGGCCGGCGAGGCCGAGATCGGTCCCGGCGGCGGCCCGGCCGGCGACCTCTACGTGGAGATCATCGAGCTGCCGCATTCGGTGTTCCAGCGCCGCGGCGACGACCTGCACTGCACGGTTACGCTGCCGATGACCGCAGCCGCGCTCGGCGCGTCGGTCGAGCTGGAGACGCTGGACGGTACTGAGCGGGTAGACATCCGGCCCGGTACGCAGTCCGGCCAGACCATGACGCTGTACGGCAAGGGTGTGCCGCACCTGCGCGGTGTTGGTCGCGGCGACCTGACCGTTCACGTGGACGTGCAGACCCCAACCAAGCTGGACGAGCGGCAGCAGGAGCTACTCCGTGAGCTGGCCACGCTGCGGGGCGAGGAGCGGCCGGCCGGTCAGTTCGCGCCCGGCCAGCAGGGCCTGTTCTCCCGTCTCCGCGACGCGTTCAACTCCCGCTAACCGCCGCTCGTCGCCGTTCCTCCGGATCAGCCGGCACCCCTCCGCGTCCGGCGGCCGGAGCTTTCTGGATCATTACTGCCCAACCCCGCGGAACAAACCACCTCAAACTGGTTGATCGCTTGTCGATGACGGGCACGATGATCGGGAAACCCACGCGGCCCCACCACGTGATCGCGAAGCGCGTCAACCTCAGAGTTTGAAGCGGGAAACGCGCGTGGCTCGCCGAGATGGGACTCTGTACAACGTGATGGATCCGGTGTTCCTCGTCGATCGGACGCGGCTGGTAGATACGGCCCGGGTACGCCTGGACGGCCCAGAGGGCCGGCACGCGGCAACTGTCCGGCGGCTGCGGCCCGGAGAGCGAATCGACCTGACCGACGGCGCCGGGCTGGTCACCGAGTGCCGGGTGACCAGCGCCGGGCGGGACGAGCTCCAGCTGGATGTGGTCGCCCTCCGGGAGCTGGCCCGGCCGCAGCCACGGCTGACCGTGGTCCAGGCAGTGCCGAAGGGCGAGCGCGGCCAGCTGGCGGTCGAGCTGCTCACCGAGGTCGGCGTGGATGTGATCGTGCCCTGGTCGGCGGCTCGCTGCGTGACCGTCTGGCGAGCCGAGCGGGGAGCCAGGTCGCTGGCCAAGTGGCGC